>JBKPSU010000094.1:0-26863 GCA_046735135.1 Actinomycetota bacterium | reverse complement strand
TGTAGAGCTCCGGCTCTTTGGCGTCGATCTTGCGTCGTGGGCTCATTGTGGGGCTCCGCCCAGGTTCGGCTTCTTCAGCACAGTGAGGTTGGAGACACGCCATTCTCCGGACCGGGACTTCTCGAAGTCCGCCCGCACCGTTGCGGTGATGAATCGCAGATCTTTCGGCTCGGTGCCGCGCTGGCCCTGCATGGCCAGCAGCATGGCCGCCTGGTCGGGTGACGCCGAGAGCACCGCGCTGCTGACCGCCCAGTACTCGTTGGGTATCACCTGACCCTTTTGCACGGCCTCCTGCTGGGCCACCAACTGCGGCCGGTAGCTGTCCGTGGCGAGGGACTGCGCCCGCGCGAAGTCGTCCTTCATGCTGTCTTTGCCGTAGGTCAGGATCTGCTCGACGATTCGCGGCCCCTGATCGGCGATCTGCTCACGGGTCTGGTCGATCGCCCGCTCCTGGCGATACACCACGACGTAGTTCAGCGCCACCGCTGCGGCACACAACACAACTGCGGCGGCCAGCACCTTGGCGGCCAGCCGCCGCATATTGCGCTCGGGCCGCTCGACACGCCGAACCTCGGTGCGCAGCAACAGATCTGCGAATGTCCGGTGGCGGGAATCCCACAGCGGCCATAGCCAGCCGACGAACAGCGCGGCGGTGTCCAACACGTGTGCGAAATCGCGGACGAGCAGTCGCCACGCTCCCGCACCGGCGCCGTCGGCCCGCCGCACGACCCTGATGCCGACCACCGCGCGGCCGAGACTCCATCCGGTGACCGCGGGCAGTAACCACCGGTTGGCGAGGATCAGAAGGAGAACGACCGCCGCCGCCACCGTGTACACCAGCCACAGCCAGCCGGGCTGCGAGACGGTGATCGCCAGATACGCCAGCAGCGCCAGCACCGCGATCACGGCGACACCGAGCAGCACGTCCAAACAGAGAGCGCCCGCGCGCGTGTGCCAGGATGCCAGCGGCTCGCTCGGCGACGAATCGTCGGCTGCGGCGTTCGGCGTCGCGTCGAGAACAGCCGTCACGAGGTGACCTGTTCGAGTTTGTCGATCTTGTACCTGTTCGCGGCGTTCGGGTCCTGTGCCATCCGGACTCGCAGCCGATAGCCCTGCTCCTGATCCGCGGCCTGCGAGTTGTTCACCTTGACGCGCATCGCGACCAGCACGTCGACCGATCTGTCGTCGTTGTGGCGCTCCACCGCCGCACGCAGGTCGGACACCTGGACCTGGACGTTGGCCGCCTGATAGGCCTCGACCAGGACGCCGCTGTAGAGCGACGCCTGCGCCCCGAACGCGCCCGTGGAGCATTCCATGATCTTCAGCTGCGCCTGCGACATCGCAGCCGTATCGGGTGCCTGCGTCGCAGCCACACAGTCCTTGGCGGCCGCCAGCGCGGCCGCGTCGTCGCGTGCGATCGCGTCGATGTGGCCGTGGTCGCGGATCAGGAATATCCCGCCAGCGACGGCCGCGGCGGTCAACAACAGCAGGCACGCACAGATACCGGCCATCCACCCTCGACCAAGACGCGGCGGACGGCGGCCTGCAGCGTCTTCGGGTATCTCTTCGACTACCCCTTCGGCTGCCTCAGTGGCTGGCTCATGCTCATCGCGCGAGCGCTCGTCGGCGCTGTCGTCGGGTCTGCTCTGCTCTTGTTCGGATACCGCTACCGAATCGTCTGGCGTGTCCTGCGCATCGGTGGGGTTCAGCTGGCGGGTGCCAGCATCTCCTTCCATCCGTCGTCTCCTGGGTTCTTCGAATTGCTGACGGAGTATTTCACGCCGTCGGGCCCGACTACCTCGCCGCTCTGCGGGCTGTAGACAGCGGGGTTTTGTGCGGGAGTGTACGTGCAGGGGTTGGGCTGTTGCCCACTGCACTGGACAGAGCCCGAGTTAGGCGGGGTCAGCGGGTCGCTGACCGGTTGTGGTGATCCGCCCGCCGGCAACCGGTCGGCCGGCGCCGGGTTGTTGCCGTTGTTGACCGATGGCGCCGGTATCACGTAACCGGGCTTGGCCGGTTGGTCGCAGCGCGCCGCGGGTGCCGGGCAGTTGACGATCTGGTTCGGATCGCCGTACCACGGGTTCGTGCCCAGCGGCACGTATGGCTCGTTGCTGCGGCATTCCTTCGGCGTCGCCGCCCGCTTACCCGGCACATCGGCGCATGGATAGTTACGGGCACCGCGGACCACGTTCTGCACGTCCTTGGGGATCTTGCAGTACGTGCCCGACGGCAGCGGCGCCATGCTGGTGTCCGCTGGCGAGCGCCACTCCGAGGCGGGCAGGAAGCCGGTGAGGCAGGGCGGCGGCTGGTTGATCGACAGGCCGAAGTGCAGCAAGCCCTCGTTCTCGAAGATCGTGCCCGCCTGCGCGATCGTGGCGCCCTGCGGCAAAATCACGAACGCCTGCTCGAGGCCCTTGTGGTACCGCTTCAGCATGTCGATGACGACCTCGAGGTTCGCCAGCGTCTGCGGCAGGGAGTCACGGACATCGTTGAAGGTGGCCGACACCTGATCCAGTGTCGGCGGTGCCGCCTGCAGGGCGCTGCGCAACGCCTGATCCTGCGAAGCAGACTGCGCCGCAAGGATATTCAGGTTCCTCGACCACTGCTGGATCGCATCACCGGAGTCGACCTGGCTCTGCAGAATCGGCGCCGAGTTCTCGACGAGGTCGTTCACCTGCGGGATGTTCTCCTGGAAGCCTTGCGCGAGGTTGGTCGTGCCGTCCACCAGTCGTTGCAGCGAAGGACCCAATCCGCCAACGGCTTTCGACGTTTCGGTGAGCAGACTGTCAATCTTCTCCTTGGGTAGCACGGCAAGTCCGCGGTTCGCCGCGTCCAGCGCCGGGCCAACCTCGCTCGGCACAGTGCCGGTGGCGACCGTCTGCCCGTTGGAGAGGTACTGACCGGGGTTGCCGGTCGACACCAGGTCGAGGTACTGCTCACCGATCGCCGAAACGGAGTGCACGTTGGCGGTGGCATCGGCCGGGATCTTGTACCGGTCGTCGATGCTCATCGTGGCCCGCGCGCCCTTTTCGGTCGGCTCGACCGCTGTCACCTTGCCGATCTGCGTGCCGCGATAGGTGACGTTCGCCGTCGCATACAGGCCGCCCGAGCGGGGCAGGTCGGCGTACAGCTTGTACTGCCCGATCCCGACCAGGCTCGGAATCCGCAGGTAATACCAGCCCAGCACGACCAGCGCCAGGACCGTGAGGATCGTGAACAGGACCAGCTGGAACTTGATGAACCGTGTCAGCACTACTCACTCACCCCTTTCCACAAGCGGCCCGCCCGGCGCATCGTGCGGGTTCGGCGTGAAGCGCGGATCCGGCATCATCGTCGCCGGGTCGCGGCCCCAGGCCTGCTCGAGTGCTCGCAGCATGCCCGAGACACCGGTCCCCGTCAGGAAGCCCTGATCGAGCGAGCTCAGCGTCAGGTCCACGTTGAGCGACACGTTGATGTAGTCACCGCGGACCACCTTCGGCACGTTTTCGATGCTGAACGGCGCGGTCAGCAGCAGCTTGAGCGCCTGCAGCACATACGGCGACGCCTTGGCCAACTGCTTCAGCGGACGCTGCAGGTACTGCAGGTTGGTGTGCAGGTTGTCACTCGACGGGCCCAGCGCCGCGTCGGCGGCCTTGCTGATTCGGCCCAGCGACTCCACGGCGTCTGCGAACAGGTCGCGGGTGTCGGCGAAATGCTTGATCAGCGGCGGGAATTCGGTCAGCACACGATCCAGGGTGGCGTTGCGCTGACCGACGATCGTCAGCAGCCGGTTGGTCGAATCGATCGCCCGGGTGATGTCGTTGCGCTGCTGGTTGAGCTGGTCGGTGAACGTGTCCAGCCGGTTGAGGAACTCTCGGATCTGGTCGGCGCGGCCTGTCAGCAGGTTGTTGACCTCGGTCTGGATCACCTCGATGTTCGGGATGCCGCCGCCGCGCACGATGGTGGCGATACTGGCCAGCACACGCTCGGTCGTCGGGAACGCCGAGCTGTTCTTCAGCGGAATCGTGTCGCCGTTCTTCAACCGCTGAGACGACGGGTTCGGCGGCGTGTCGAGCTGCACGTGCTGCGACCCCAGCAGGCTCGTCTGGCCGATCTTCGCCAGCGTGTTCGCCGGAAGCTTGACGTCGGGCTGCAGGTCCAGCGTCAGCGTCGCAACCCAGTTCTTCAGCTCGATCGAACGTACCCGGCCGACGTAGACGTCGGCGACGCGCACGCGGCTGTTGACGTTGAGCGCCAACGTATCCGGCATCTGGACGTAGATCGTCATCTTGTTCGACCCGGTGCCGGGGCCACCCGGCAGCGGCACATTGGCGATGCCCTTCCAGCTACCGCACGACGTCAGCACGACCGCGACCGCCAGCAATGCGGCGGCACGCCGTGCGAAGCGGCTCCACTTACGCGCGGTCATTAGCCCCCTCCTGCTTCAGCGGGCAGCGGCGGTCCCGCAGGCGCAGGCACCGCAGCAGGCGCAGGCACCGCAGCTGGTGCGGGCGGCCCGGCGCCCGGGGTGATCGCACCGAGCGGATCACCTGGGATGACGCCCGGTGCCGGTCCTGGCGGCGGCCCCGGCTGCGGATACCACGGCGGTGGCAGCGGGTTCCTCTCGTCGTAGGCGTCCGGCGGCCCTGGAAGCTTGCCGTTGCCGCCGACGCCGAACGCAGGCGGTGCATCCGGCGGCACGCAGTCGGGTCCGCCCAATAGCTCGGCGAGGCACTCCGGGGTGATGTTGCGCTCTGTGGCCGGCTGCACTTCGATGCCCTGCATGCCAGGTGCGGTGACCCAGCCCGGCTCGTGGTTGCCGTGCGAGAACAACGTGTCGCGCGAGAAGATGCCCGGCACGGTGGTGTCCTTGTAGCCCGGCGGCGGTTGCAGCCGTGGCTCGGAGTACGCGATCTGCTTGGGCAGCGTCTCGGCCGTGACGAACTGGTTGATGCCGATCGGCGGGAAGTTGAACTTGATCGCGTCGAGGATCGGCGCCAGGTACTGCGCGCACAGCTCCGCCGACTCCTGGTAGCCCAGCCTGCTGCCCGCCTGGATCGAGCTGCAGATGAACTGCATTGGGTTGGCGAAGTTGGTGACGGCAGGCAGGCCGACGATGCCACCGGCGTTCGGTGAGGAGATGTTGACCAGGTTGGACGAAAGGGTCGGGAAGACGTGGAGGCCGGTCTCCAGACCGTCCAACGGCTCCGGTTGCAGGATTGCGTTGGTGACCTCGGCGAGGTTGTCGATGTCGTAGGCGAGCACCTTGCCGTTCTCGCTGATGAACTTCCGGGTGGTGGTCAGCAGATCGTTCAGGTCGTGCAGCGCCGTGGCCAGTTCGTTGTCGGTGTTGGTGAACGAGTTGGTGAACTGCGCGAGGTCGTTGTTCAGCGCGACGAACTGCTGATCGCTCTTGTAGAGCGCGTTGACGAACAGCGCCAGGCTCTTGATCACCGCGAAGAAGTCGCCGCGGCCCTCGTTGAGGGTGGTGACCGCCTCGGACAGGCCTTTGAGCGTCTTGTTGATCTGGTCGCCCTTGCCCTCCAGCCCGGTGGAGAAGGACTCGATGATGTCGCCGAACGGCCCCCTGGGCTGCTCGGGCGTCGGGCCGAGGTCGGTCAGGATCCGGTTGATGGAGTCGCGTAACTCGTCGTATTCGACCGGCACCTGTGTGCGGTCGATCGGGATGACGGCGTTGTTCTGCATCTCCGGGCCGCCGGTGTAGGGCGGTGACAGCTGGATCGTGCGCGACGCGACGAGGCTTGGGTTCAGGATCGACACGGTGGCGTTGGCCGGAACCTTGTACCTGTTCTCGTAGTGGAAGGTGACCTTCATCTTGTCGCCGGCGGGCTCGATGGCATCGATGTTGCCGACCTTGACGCCCATGATCTGGACCTTGTCGCCGGGATACAGCGCAAGGGTGTCAGGGAAATAGGCGACGACCGTGTTGTTGGTCAGCTTCTTGTAGAGCTGCCATCCCACGATGCCGCCGACGATGGCTAGCACCAAAACCAGCGCACCGATGATCACCGCTGCCCGAGAAACGTTCGGCAGCTTCAGGTTTCGCACATTGAAGATAGTCGACATAGTTCAGCCCCTACCCGTTCTGCGAACCTGGTGGAAGGTACGGCGGGTTGCCGGGTAACGGCGGCGTTCCTGCCGGAGCCGGCCCGGGGCCGGGTCCTGGCGGTGGCGGAGGTCCGTTGAGGGCCGGGGGCAGCGGTGCGATGCCCGGCGTGAAGTCCGGACCCTCGGGAGGCAGCGGACCAACAGGTACCGTGCGCGCGCCGGGAGGAGCAGGCGGCAGCGGCGCGGGCGCACCACCCATGTCCGGCGGCAGCTGACCCGGGATTGCCGCGGCGGGCACGCCAGGCGTGAAGCCGGGCCCGTTCGGGTTCGGCGGCGACGTCACCACGTCTGGCCCGGTGTACTCCTGGCCCGACGGGTTCGAATAGGGATTCGGTCCGAACGGGCCGGTCCCCAGATGCGAGCACGGCAGCGGATCGGCGGGCCGGGGCAGGTTCTCGGGCGTCGGCGTGTACGAGCAGGGGTCGCCTGCGATCACGCCGGGCCCTGGGTGGTCCGGCGTGCCTTCGAGGACGTCGGGGCCGGGCGCCGGAGCGCCGTTCGGGAACCTCGTGCCGTTCGGGTCGGGGAACCGCCACGACGGCAGGCCCGCGTTGCGCCAGAACTCTTCGGGGTCGATGCCGCGCTTCTTGAACGCGGCGTCGACGAACGGCTGCAGCAGCCACGGCGGCAGCAGGTTGACGAGCATGACCTTGAAGAACGGTCCGGACGCGATGGCCTCGGCCAGCGACGCGGTGAACTTGCTCAGCGTGGACAGCGTGTCGACGAGGTCGAACTTGCGTGCCTTCAGGACGTCGCTGATGGTGCGCAACTGCTCCAACACGTGGTTGAGGTTCGGGTTGTCGTTGACGAACCCCGTCACCTCGCGCGAGAACTCGCTGACGTTCTCCAGCAGCATGCTGACGGCATAGCTGCGTTCGTTGATGGCGTGCAGGAGCGTCTGCGCATTGGTCAGCAGCGCGTTGATCTGCTCGCTGCGGTTGCCGAGCACGCCTGCGATCTTGTTGGCGTTGGCCAGCAGAGTCCTGACGTCCTCGTCGCGCTTGCCGATGGTGTCGGAGAACCGGGCGACCCCGTCGAGGGCGGCGCTCAGGTGCGGGTAGGTCTGGTCGATCGTCTCCGACAGCACATTCAGCGACCGCTTGACCGTCTCGGTGTCCCAGCCGGACGCTGCCTTCGACACGTCGAAGAACGCGTCATAGATCTGATACGGCGTCGTGGTCTGGCCGACCGGAAGCGCGGCTTTGGACTTCAACGCCTGGGTTCCGCGCGGCTCGATCTCCAGGTTCTTGCGGCCGAGGATGGTTTCGGTGCGGATGGCCGCGCGGCTGTCGGTGCCGATCTGGGTCCCGCCGAGCGTGTAGCCGATCTTGACCTTGTCGCCCTCGATCGAGAACGAGCGCACCTCGCCGACGTCCACGCCCGCGATGCGGACCTTGTCACCGTTGTTCAGCTGACCGGTGTCGGTGAAGTACGCGTAGTACGTCGGCTCCGCGAAAATCATCGGGACGCTTGCGAAGCTCTGCCCCACCCCGACCACCAGCAACAGGATGAGTATGCCCATCAACCCGCCGCGGATCCGGTTCGAACCCTCGAGACTTCTCATTGCGGCGTGCACCTACCTGACGGCTGCGACCAGACCTTCACGCTGCGCACTGGACCGCCGGGCTGCAGGCCGGGCAGTTTGAGCGAGACGTCGCACGCGTAGAAGTTGAAGAAGTCGCCGTAGACGCCACCGGCGCGGCCGATGATCTTCAGCGCCGTCGGCAGCCTGGTCAGGGTATCGTTCAACTGGTCCTTCTGGTCGACGAGCGGCTGCTGGATGACCTCCAGGTAGCCGATGGTGCTCTTCAGCAGCGGACGGTTGTCGGCCAGGAGATCACCGACGGTACCCGCGGCATTGCTGATGTCGGCGACCGAACTGGCGATCGGATCCTTGCGGTTCTTCAGCCCGGTGATCAGCTTCTCGAAGTTCACGACAGTGTCGTCGAACTGCTTCTGGTGCTTGACGGTGGTGTCCAGCACGGTGTTCAGGTTGCGGATCACCTCGCCGATGGCCTGGTCGCGGTCGGCCAGCGCGGAGGTCAGCTGGGCCGTCTGGTCCAGGATGTCGCTGATGGTGCCGCCCTGGCCCTGGAAGATCGTGATGATCGACTGGGAGATGCTGTTGACCTTGTCGGGGTCGAGCGCCCGGAACAGCGGGCGAAAGCCGCCGATCAACGCGTCGAGGTCGAGCGCGGGCTCGGTCCGCTCCATCGGGATGACTCCACCGGCGGGCAGCCGCTGGTCGTTGTCGCCCCGCTTGAGCTCCATGTATCGGTCGCCGATCAGGTTCAGGTACCGGATCGACGCCGTCGACCCCTGGAACAGCTGCAGGTCGCGCTGCACGGCGAAGTCGACCTTGGCCGTACGCCCGCCGTCCTGCAGTTCGACCTTGCTGACCTTGCCGACCTCAACGCCCGACGCGCGGACGAACTGGCCGGCGCGCAGACCGCTGGCATTGCTGAAAATGGCCGAATAGCCGGTCGTGCGGTCGAACCGCATCTGGCCGAACACCACGATGATGATCGCAGTGAACAGCAACAGCACCCCTGAGAAGATGCCGAGCTTGACAGCTGTTCCGGTGATTTTCATGGGTTGATCGTGTGCTCCCCCAGCTGACGGCCCCAGACGTATTCGATGCCGGGGAAGATGAGCGGTATCGGAGCGGGGATGGCCACCAGCGGCGGCGGGCCGGGAAGCACGGCCGGAATCAGGCACGGCGGCAGGCCCGCGCAGCCGAACGGCGAAGCAAGTTCGATGTGGTTGTAGGGCGCGATCGACGCACCGGTGTCCGTCACCAGATATGGAGCGGGCCACAGATCCCTGGTCACCGGTTGCCAACAACCGGGCTTGCCTTCCGGGCCGCCGTGGGCGTTGACCCGGGGCAGGTTGTCCGGATAGACGTACGCGTTGCTCGCGCCCAACACCAGTGAGTGCGTGTTCAGCGAGTAGCCGTTGCCGCCGAGGACCGACGCGAACTTCGGCTCGACGTCGTGGTAGTTGCGGATGGCGCAGTACAACGCGGGGCTGTACTCATCGAGCAGCGACGAGGTGGGAATCAGATCCTGGGCGCCGCGCACCAGGTACGGACCGCCCTTCTCGAAGATCTCGCCGCCGGCATTGCCGAACCCGATCGAGGCCATCAGCGCCTGATCGATGTTGCCCTGCTGCTCGTTCAGGGTGCGTGCGGTGGTGACCGCGTTCTCCAGACCGTCGAACAGGTCGGGAGCGGCGTTGGCGTAGGTGTCACCGAGGTCTGCGAGCAGTTGGTTGTCCCGCCGGAGCTGGGGCAACCTCGGGTTCAGGTCGCCGAGGATCTCGTTGCCGTTGATGATCGACTGACCGAATCGATCGCCGAGCCCCTGCAACGCCTGCGCGGTTGCCGTCAGCGTCTGGTTCAGCTTGATCGGATCGACCTGCTCCGACACCGACGTCAGCGTCTCGAACAACGTGTTGAACTCGGTGGTGACGTGCGATCCCTGGATCACGTCTGATGCCGTAAGGCGTTGCGGCGACGGGTTTTTCGGCGACGAGAAGGAGATGTATTTGTTGCCGAAGACGGTGGTCGCATTGACCCTTGCGTCCACGTTCTTCGGGATCAGCTTGAGGTACCTGGGGTCGACGTCGAGGGTGATCTTCGCCTTCGGCTGGTCGCCGACGGTGGTCTCGCTGACGCCGCCGACGCGGCCGATCTCGACGCCGTTGAAGGTCACCTTCGCACCGGGATCCATCGAGAGGCCTGCGCGGTCCGACATCATCGTCAGCTGTTCGCGCTGCAGGAAGTCGCCGCGGAACTGGAGGTACACCAGCACGACCGCGACGATGAACAACAGGCTCAGCACGAGTCCGGCCAGTTTGTACGGCGGGGTGCGGGATTCGTTCAGTGGGGCTGTCATGCGCTACACCGTGAGGTTGAAGTTCGGGTCGACGCCGTAGAGCGCCAACGAAGCGAACAGGACAACACACACGATTGCGACCAGCGAGGCGCGCATGGATCGGCCGACGGCCTCGCCGACGCCGACCGGCCCGCCGCTGGCGTAGTAGCCGTAGTAGCAGTGATTGAGCATGACGATCACCGAGATGATGATCGCTTGAACGAAGGACCAGAACACATCGTCCGGCCGCAGGAACGTCCGGAAATAGTGCTCGTAGGTGCCGATCGACTGGCCGTAGAAGAACGTCGTGGTGATCTGTGCGGACAGGAACGACATGATGATCGCCATCGCGTAGAGCGGGATGATGACGATGAACCCGGCCATGATCCGGGTGGATACGAGGTACGAGATCGACTTGATGCCCATCACCTCGAGGGCGTCGATCTCCTCGGCGATCCGCATGGCGCCCAGCTCTGCGGTGGCACCCGCGCCGACGGTGGCAGCCAGTGCCTGGCCGGAGACCACCGGCGCGGCGATGCGGACGTTGATCAGCGCGGCGAAGAAGCCGGTGAACGCCTCGACGCCGATATTGCCAAGGGAGGCGAAGCCCTGAATCGCGACCAGCGACGAACCGGACAGGGTGACGAAGCCGACGATGGCGACGGTGCCGCCGATGACGGCCATGGCGCCGGTGCCCATGCCGATTTCAGCGATCAGCCGCAGCGTCTCCTTGCGGTAGTAGCGCAGCGCGTGCCCGATGGAGCCGACGGCCGTGATGACGAACCACGCGACGTGGCCCACGCTGTCCAGGAACCGCGCGGGTGCGCCGACGGCCTTCTCGGTGCGGGCGTATCCGCGCGGAAAGCGGGACTTGAGGACGTTGGTGTTCGCCATGTCACTGCCCCGTCCCGAAGCGGACGCCGATGGTGGTGAGTACGACGTTGACCGCGAAGAGTGCGACGACGCAGAGCACCAGCGTCTCGTTCACCGCGGTGCCGACGCCCTTGGCACCGCCTGCCACCGTCAGGCCTCGGTAGCAGCCGACGAGACCGGCGATCAACCCGAACGTCATGGCCTTGATGATCGAGATGAGCACTTCGGGCAGGCCGGTGATCAACGTCAGGGTGGACACATAGGCGCCCGCGGAGACGTTCTGCAGGTAGACGCCGAATATGAAGCCGCCGACCAGGCCGACGGTGATGACCGCGCCGTTGAGCAGGAGCGCGACGAACGTCGAGGCCACCACACGGGGCACGACCAGCCGGTGGATCGGGTCGATGCCGAGCACCTCGAGCGCATCGATCTCTTCGCGGATGGTCCTGGCACCGAGATCGGCGCAAATCGCCGTCGAACCGGCTCCCGCCACCACGAGCACGGTGACCAGCGGGCCCAGCTGGGTGACGGCGCCGATCGCCGCACCGGCGCCCGACACGTCGGCCGCGCCGAATTCCGCGAGAAGGATATTGAGGGTGAAGATGAGCAACACAGTTAGAGGTATGGAAACCGCGAGCGTGGGCAGGAACGCCACCCTCATCAGGAACCAGCTCTGCAGGATGAACTCGCGCCACTCGAATGGCGGACGCAATAGCGCCTTGCCAACGAGCACGCACATACGCACGAACCCGCCAACAGCCTCAAGCGCCGGCCGGGTCTGGTTCGCGACGTAGTCGCCGAGCCCTGGTCGCGTCGCCGTCACCAGCTCGCTCCAACGCCCACGCCACGGCCAACCTGGCGGTACGGCAGCCCCTGTCGCACGCCCCCTCCTTGCACCGAGCCCAAGTGTGTGACCGCCCTCTCCCTACTCGTGGGTAGTAAGGCGGACCACAGGACAATACCCGATGCCGCCCTGCGGTTGTACCGCATCCGTCGGATTGTGCCTATAACCGTTAGCAAACCCACCTCTACTGGTTAACCTTGCGCCTTGCCGACAGAAACTGTTGCGGCAGAGGAGCTTTCGTCCACGTCAATCGATTTGCCCGCGCCGAAACGGCTTCTCAGTTCCGTTTTGAGTACTTTGCCAGCCGGATTGCGGGGCAGTGCATCCACCACCTCCAGATACTTCGGATGCTTGTACCTGGCAAGCCGTTCGGTGAGGAATTCGTCAAGATCAGCGAGGCTGAGGGAGGATTCGGACACCGCACGCAGGACCACGACGGCGACGGGAACTTCTCCCCACTTCTCGTGGGTCCGTCCGATCACCGCCACCTCGACGATCGCGGGGTGGCCGGCAAGGACGTTCTCGACCTCCGCGCAGTAGATGTTCTCTCCGCCGGAGATGATCATGTCCTTCTTGCGGTCGACGACCCAGATGTAGCCGTCCTCGTCCTGGCGCACCAGATCACCCGAGTGGAACCAGCCGCCGGCAAACGCCTCCGCAGTGGCTTCGGGGTTGTTCCAATAGCCGTCCATCAACGTCGGTGCGCGGTAGACGATCTCGCCGACCTGGCCGATCGGCACGTCGTTCATGTCATCGTCGACGACGCGGGCGCTGACCGTCGGAATGACCTTTCCGACCGATCCGAGTTTGCGAATTGCGTCTTCTCCCAACAACATGCAGGTCACCGGTGACATCTCGGTCTGACCGAACGCGGCGAGAATCTGGGTGCCGGGAAAGGTTTCGGACATGCTGCGCAACAAGGTGTCCGACGCCGGAGCCGCGCCCCACGACAGCACCCGCAGCCGCAGCGCGCGGGGATTCGTCTGTTGTTCGGCGCAAACTGCCTGCCACTGCGCGGGCACGAGGAAAATGCTGGTGACCTTCTCGGCTTCGAGGACGTCGAGCAGCGCGCCCGGATCGAAATCGCCCAGTGGGTACACCACCGTCGGCATGCCCAGCAGGAGCCCGATGATCGTGTTGCCGATGCCGGCGATGTGGAACAGCGGGACGCCGATGAAGCCGACGTCGTTGTTGATGTCGGCGCCGTTGGTGAACAGGACCGTCATCGCCTGGCCGGCGAGATTGGTGTGGGTGAGCACCGCGCCCTTCGGCCGCCCTGTGGTGCCCGACGTGTACATGATCAGCGCGGGGGCGTCGTTGGGGATATCGGCAGGTGCGGGCGGATCGCCCTGCTCGGCCAGCAGGTCGTCGTAGCCGAGCACGCCCTCCTCGGTGGCCCCGCCCGCGACGATGACGGTTTCCAGCGTCGGCTCGAGATCCCTGACCGCGGTCGCCACATTGGCCAGCACCGGCTCGGCGATCACCACCTTGGCATCGCAGTCAGTGACCAGGAATGCGATCTCCGGCGGCGTCATGCGGAAGTTGACCGGCACTGCAACGGCGCCGAGCTTGTTGGCCGCCAGGAACGACTCGATGAACTCGGTGCGGTTGAGCATCAGGATCAGCACCCGGTCGCCGAAGCGAACGCCGCGACGGCTGAGCGCGCCCGCGAGCGCGGTCACGCGACGGTCGAGTTCACCCCATGTCGTGGTCTGACCGAGGAACCGCAACGCTGTGGCTTCGGGCTGCATGATGGCATGCCGCGTGAGCTGATTGGTCCAGTTCTGCCGTCTGGCGAGGTACGGCTGCTCGGTCCGCGAGGACTGATCGGTCAACTGCTGGAGCTCCCGGGTTGCACGACGTTGATATTTGATCAAACATTGTTGTTGCCCCGGTCACACTATGACTTTGGCGTTCCGGGGACAAGCCCGCGGGAATGGAGGCCGAGTGAACGCACCGGCAAGGGCCGTTCCCCGCCCGCGGCGCGCTGTGCGCCGCGAGCAGATGTCCGATGAGGTCGCCGGACACCTACGGGCCGCGATCATGTCCGGGACGCTCTTACCGGGCACGTTCATCCGGCTCGACGAGACGGCCGCTGCGCTCGGCGTCAGCATCACTCCGGTGCGCGAGGCGCTGCGCACGCTGCGCGGTGAGGGCATGGTGCTGCAGGAGCCGCACCGCGGGCATGTTGTGGCCCCGCTGAGCCGGCGCGACGTCGAAGACATCTTCTGGCTGCAGGCCGCCATCGCCAAGGAGCTCGCGGCCGCCGCCGCCGAGCGGATCACCGAGGACGGCATCGCCGAGCTGGAGCGGCTCAACGCCGAGCTCGCGGCGAAGGTCGAGACCGGCGAGCCCGAGGCGATCGCCGCCGCGGAGTTCAGATTCCACCGATCGCTCAACCACACGACGGGCCGGATCAAGCTGGCCTGGTTTCTTCTTCACGTGGCCCGTTACATGCCGCCGTTGATCTACGCGTCCGATCCGCAGTGGGGAGTGGAGGCCGTCGCCAACCACCGGCAGTTGATCGAGGCGCTGCGCCAACGCGACGTCGCCGAGGTGGTTCGGCTCACCGGTTGGCAATTCAGTGACGGGGCGAGGAGATTGACCGAGCGCTTGGCGGAAACCCGCATCTGGAGCTGAGCACTTGCGCCCCGCTGGAGTCGAGCATCGCCGTCGCCGCCGCCAGCTCCCACGATCGACTTCCGCGCTGCCAACCTCTGAGCGAATTATTCGGCGTAGACACACCTTCGCACGCGTTGCACCGAAATTTTCGCTCAGAGGTTGGCAATTCGAGAAGTGTCCATCGGTGGCGAGGGTTGTGCACAGGGGCGGCGTCGACAGCGTTGCGGACGCCTCGATGTGTCGGTCGACGATGCCACCGTCGGCTCATGACGAACGCCCGGTTACTACGCGGAATTGAGCTCCGTTATGTGCTGACGATGAATCTGGCGCTCCATGGCAAGGCCACGATTCCGGACCTGATCGAGACGCTCGAGTACCAGGGTTTCGCCGTCCCTGGCCACGCTTCGAAGGTGGTGTCGGATGCGTTGCGCTGGGAGATGCGGAGGGACCGGGTTCGCAGGGTGCGTCGGGGCCTCTACTGTCGCGGCCAGATGCCCCGGTCCACCGAGCAATACATCCACAACCGGTATCTCGCCCTGCGGGAGGAGGCGGCAACGCTCAACGCGGAGTCCAGCGAAGCCTTCTGGAACGCGCTGTTCGGCGCGCGAGGCTAGTTGCCGGCCAGCTGCTCGGCGCGGGTCTTCAGGTTGTCGGCGAGGTAATCCAGCGTGTCCCCGATCGCCTTCTTCACCATCGGCTTCGGGAACGCCATCTTGGTTTCCACGTCGAGGTCGACGGTCAGCAGGGCCGTCGGGCCGATGGGCACCACCGAGAACTTCTGCTCCTGCTTGTCGAAGTGGTCGCCCTGCTGCAGCACCGTGTAGATCTCGTTGGGCCCGGGGTAGTACACCGCGGTGATGAACGTGCCCGACTGTCCCTGCACCACGACGTCGAGCCGTAGCTGGCTGGGCCGTCCGTCGTCGTAGCGGGCCAGCACCCAGCAGCCCTTGATCTCGTCGTTCCACACAGGGTAAGCCTCGAAGTCCGCGACGATCGCCATGATCGTCTCGGCGGAGGCTTCGACCTCGACGGTCTTGCTGACCAACGGCATTACTGCGTGCCCGCCGCGACGTGCAGGCCGAGCGGCGACTCGGTGCGCACCGCCTCATCGCGGATCAGGCCCCGCAGCAGCGCCGTACTGAACTCGACCGCGATCTCCTGCGCGGTGCGCCTGCCCTGCGGCCGCAGCCAGCGATACGACCCGAGCGTCATTCCGATGTATCCGAGCGCCAGCACGTGGGAGTCGCAGTCGTAGAACTCGCCGCTGGCGATCCCACGGTCGATGACGTCCCGCACATGCTCGTAGACCTGGGTCTCCTTCTCGCGGATGTAGCCGACCTGCTCCTCGGTGAACCACTCGCTGATGTATGGGCCCTCCTGGAAGTACACCGCCGCGCGCTCCAGGTCACTCGCGATGCCGACGAGCAGCCTGCGGGTGAAGTTGTAGATGGTCTCGCGGGCGGACGCCGACGGGTCGTCATGCAGTGCGGCCACCGTGAAGTCGGCGGCGCCCTTGTAGATGTCGTAGAGGATCAGCGACTTGCTGGCGTAGTAGTGGTAGACCGTCGCCTTGTTCAGGCCGACCGCGTCGGCGACATCATCCATCCTGGTGCCGTGGTAGCCCCGCGCGGCGAACAGCTTGGTGGCGACGGCCAGCAGCTCCTCACGGCGGGACATCCCGTTCGGGGTGGCATCGGAAGACATGGCGACTCACTATAGGCAGGCCCGAACGGCGTCGGGGGTATCAATCAACTGGTTGGACAGTCTAAGTGCTCGGGGTGCCGTCGCTCTTGTCGCGGGTCTAGACTCACCAACAGGGCACAGCTGCTACGCGAGAGGGTGGGCACATGGATCCGAACCCGGACTATGACGCCAGCGACGAGGTCGAATACGGCGCTAACTGGTTCGCGTGGATCCTCCGCGGCGTGTACCCACCGCCGGCCTATCCCCCGGTCTAACTAGTCGCAAACTGCTGAGTCGCCGGTCACCAGGTGGGACCGGTGAAGTAGCCGTCAAAGCGAATGCGCTGTTCGCGCAGCATTTCCAGTTCACGGTCCTCGGGCAGAGCTTCAACCGTCGACTTCTTCAACGTCGGCGGTTGACCTTCTCGCACCTGATTCGGTGTGGCTCGCATGAAACCATCGTTTCCGCTGCGGCCCGCCACGTCGCGAGTAGTGCACTACTGCACTTGCACACAGCAGTGCCGCGCTCTAGGAATACGCCTACCTAGAACGCGGCACTGGGCTCAGTTACCTGCGCTCTGCTTCCCGCCTGGCCGCCTGCTGCTGGGCTTCCCGCTGTGCAGCGTCCGGCCGCTGTGCAGCGTCCGGTTGTGCGGTTTCCTGGTCACCGGATTCGTCTTCGACCCGCGTCTTGGGATCCAGATGATCCGCGTGCCTGCGGCGCTCCTCGAGGTCCTGACGCGACGAGTCGACCACCCCGCGATGGTCGGCGGCCCGATCCTTGAGCCGGGCGGCCTCCGCCGCCTTCGCCTCGGCCTCAGCCGCAGCGGCGCGGGCGCGGGCCTCTGTCTCGTCGGCGAGCGCCTGGCGCTTGTCGACCCTTGCCGTGTGGGTGTTTATCTCCTCGCGCATGCGCTCGGCTTCCACATGCTTGCGCTGGTTACGCCTGTTACGTACGACGAAAACCAGCGCCGCTATGACAATGATCGCCGCGATGACGGCGACTATCCATACGACGGTGGTGCTATCCATGACGGTTCCTTCGGTCGCGGAAATCCCGGGGCGTGGTTGACGCACCCGCTAATTAGCGGGATTCCCTGCGACGCAGCCGCCGAAACTTTACAGCGCCTTTAGCTCCTCGGCGACCTCGGTGACCGACTTCTTCGCGTCGCCGAACAACATCGTGGTGCCGTCGGCGTAGAACAGCGGATTGTCGATGCCCGCGAAGCCCGAATTCATCGAACGCTTCAGCACGATCACTGACTTCGACTGGTCCACATTGAGGATCGGCATGCCGTGAATCGGGCTCGACGGGTCATTGCGCGCCGCGGGATTCGTGACGTCGTTCGCGCCGATGACGATTGTGACGTCGGTGCGGCCGAACTCGTCGTTGATGTCGTCCATGTCCTTCATCGCGTCGTAGTCGACCTCGGCCTCGGCCAGCAGCACGTTCATGTGGCCCGGCATCCGGCCCGCGACGGGGTGAATGGCGTATTTGACCGCGACGCCCTTGTCTTCCAACAGATTCGCCAGGTCCTTCACCGCGTGCTGTGCTTGCGCCACGGCGAGCCCGTAGCCCGGCACCACGATCACCTGGTTCGCGTACGCCATCTGAATGGCGGCGTCGGCCGCAGACGTCGACTTCACGTGCTTGTCGCCGTCATCGCCACCGCCGACCGCGACGCCCCCGCCACCGAATCCACCCGCCACGATCGCGGGGATGGATCTGTTCATCGCCTTGGCCATCAGGTTGGTCAGGATGGAACCCGACGCGCCGACGATCATGCCCGCGACGATCATCGCCGTGTTGTTCAGCGCCAAACCTGCTGCGGCGGCCGACAATCCGGTCATCGCGTTGAGCAACGAGATGACAACGGGCATGTCCGCGCCACCGATCGGCAGCACGACCATCAGGCCCAGCAACGCCGCGGCGACCAGCAGCCCGATCATCCACCACAGTGACGCTCCGCCGCCGGAATGCGCACCCAGCCCGATCACCACCGCCGCGGCGATCGCGGCCACCAGCAGCAGAATGTTCAGCGGCTGCTGCAGCTTGCCGACGCCAATCGGACGGCCGGGCAGGATCTCCTGCAGCTTGCCGAACGCAATGATCGAGCCCCAGAACGAGATCGAGCCGATCACCGCGGCGAACAGCGACGCGACGATGATGTGCGCCGTCGGCGATTCACCGTGTTTGAACGCCGAGAAGCCGTCGGTGTCAATGAATTCCGCCAGCGCGATGAGCGCGACGGTGCCGCCGCCGACGCCGTTGTAGAACGCCACCAGCTGCGGCATCGCGGTCATCTTCGTCAGCCGCGCAGGCGGAACACCCAGTGCGACACCGACAAGAAGGCCGCCGACGATCAGTCCCCAGTTCTCGGTGTGCCGGATCGCGATCAGCGTCGCGATCACCGCGATGCCCATGCCTGTTGCGGCGATCCAGTTGCCGCGCACCGCCGTCTTCGGCCCGGTCAACCCCATCAGGCCGTAGATGAACATGGCGAACGACAGCAGGTACAGCAGGATGACCAGATAGTTCATCGGGCTTGTCCATTCGTTCCCGCGGCGGGCGCCGCAGCGTCAGCCGAAGCCTTGACCGGTTGCGGCTTCTTGCCTTTGAACATGCCCAGCATGCGGTCGGTGACGACGAAGCCGCCGACGACGTTGAGCGTGCCGAACACCACCGCGACGAACAGGATGATCTGGATCGCCAGCGACGGGTGCTCGACGCGGCCGAGCACCACCAGCGCACCGATGAGCACGATGCCGTGGATGGCGTTGGTGCCCGACATCAGCGGCGTGTGCAAGGTGTTGGGCACCTTGGAGATAACGGCGAACCCGACGAACCCGGACAGCACCAGGATCGCGAGATTGGCCAACAGCTGGTCATACATTTGCGTCCACCCCTAGCTTTCTGCTTCGCCCGCGGCGCGGCGAGTCACGCAGGACCCTGCAATCACTTCGTCGTCGAAATCCGGTGCGACTACGCCGTCTTTGACGAGCAGCTCCAGAAGCGCGGTGATGTTCTTCGAGTACAGCTCGCTGGCATGCTCGGGCATGGTGGCCGGCAGATTCAACGGCGAGGCGATCGTCACGTCGTGCTTGACAACGACCTCGCCGGGCTCGGTCAGCTCGCAGTTGCCGCCCGTCTCGCCCGCAAGGTCGACCACGACGCTGCCCGGCTTCATGCCCTCCACCGCCCCGGCGGTCACCAGTCGAGGTGCGGGCCGGCCGGGCACCAGAGCCGTCGTGATCACGACGTCGAAGCCGGTGATGGCCTCCTCCAGCTTCTTCTGCTGCTCGGCCTTCTCCTCTTCGGTCAGCTCGCGGGCGTAGCCGCCCTCGCCTGCCGCCTCGATGCCGAGATCGAGCCACTGCGCACCGACCGAGCGCACCTGATCGGCGACCTCGGGCCGCACGTCGTAACCGGTGGTGCGGCCCCCGAGGCGCTTCGCCGTGGCCAGCGCCTGCAGGCCGGCCACACCGACACCGAGCACCAGCACGCTGGCCGGCTTCACCGTGCCCGCCGCAGTGGTCAGCATCGGGAAGAACCGCGTCGACTCCGATGCCGCCAACAACACCGCCTTGTAGCCCGAAACGTTCGCCTGCGACGACAGCGCATCCATCACCTGGGCTCGCGAGATCCGTGGAATTGCCTCGAGAGCGAATGCCTGGACACCGGCCTTGGCCAGCGCGTCGATCTGGTTGTCTGCGTTACGCGGCGCGAGGAAGCCGATCAGCGTCTGGCCGTCGCGCAGCTTGGCCACCTCGTCGGCCGTCGGCGGAGCGACCTTCACCACCACATCAGCCGACCAGGCGTCACCGACCGTGGCACCCGCCGCGGTGTACAGCTCGTCGGGCAGCAGCGCCTGCTCACCCGCGCCGGATTCGATGATCACCGCCAAGCCGCTCTTGACCAGCGGCGCGACCGCCTTCGGCACGAGTGCAACCCGGCGCTCGTCTGCGCCGGACTCCCGCACCACCCCGATCGTCGTCTGCGTCCCCGTCATGACCCGACACCCTAACCGCTACCGCCGGTCACATCTAAATTGACGCCTGTCACGCCGATACAGTGCTGACCATGGCCGTCGACCGGTTGCTTCCGTCGCAGGAGGCGGAGGACCTGATCGCGCTGACCCGCGACGTCGCCGACAAGGTGCTGGACCCGATCGTCGACGCGCATGAGAAGGCGGAGACCTATCCCGAAGGCGTCTTCGCCCAGCTCGGCGCCGCGGGGCTGCTGAGCCTGCCCCAGCCCGAGGAGTGGGGTGGCGGCGGCCAGCCATACGAGGTGTACCTGCAGGTGCTCGAGGAGCTCGCCGCGCGCTGGGCGGCGGTGGCGGTCGCGGTCAGCGTGCACAGCCTGTCGTCGCACCCGCTGCTGACGTTCGGCTCCGACGAGCAGAAGCGCCAGTGGCTGCCCGGCATGCTGTCGGGCGACCAGATCGGTGCGTACAGCCTGTCGGAACCGCAGGCCGGCTCGGACGCCGCGGCGCTGCGGTGCGCGGCAACGAAAACCGATGACGGGTACGTCATCAACGGCTCGAAGTCGTGGATCACCCACGGCGGGCAGGCCGACTTCTACACGCTGTTCGCCCGCACTGGGGAAGGTAGCCGCGGCATCACCTGCTTCCTGATCCCCGGCGATCTGGCCGGCCTGAGCTTCGGCAAGCCCGAGGAGAAGATGGGCCTGCATGCCGTTCCCACCACGTCGGCGTTCTACGACCACGCGCATGTCGACGCCGACCGACGCATCGGCGACGAGGGCCAGGGCCTGCAGATCGCTTTCAGCGCACTGGATTCCGGCCGACTCGGCATCGCCGCCGTCGCCGTCGGATTGGCACAGGCCGCGCTGGACGAGGCCACAAGGTACGCAAACGAGCGAACGACGTTCGGCCGCAAGATCATCGACCATCAGGGTCTGGGGTTCGTGCTGGCCGACATGGCCGCCGCAGTGGCGAGCGCGCGGGCGACGTACCTCGATGCCGCGCGCCGACGCGATCTCGGCCGCGAGTATTCGGCACAGGCCAGTGTGGCCAAGCTGATCGCCACCGACGCCGCGATGAAGGTCACCACCGATGCGGTCCAGGTGCTCGGCGGCGCCGGCTACACGCGGGACTACCGCGTCGAGCGGTACATGCGTGAAGCCAAGATCACCCAGATCTTCGAGGGCACCAACCAGATTCAGCGCCTCGTCATCGCTCGAGGCTTGACGACGAGCTAGCAGGCTCGGGCGGCGAGGTGACCCGCACCGTGGTGCCGTGGCCGATCCGCGAATCGATGTCCAGCGCGCCGCCCATCGCGTCGAATCGCGCTAGCAGGGAGCTCAGCCCGATGTGTCCGTCGGCGATCGAATCGCCCACCACCGCTGGGTCGAATCCCCTTCCATCGTCGGCCACCGTCAGCTTGAGCCTGTTTCCCTTGCGCTTCAGTGCGACGTGGACGGTCTTCGCGCCCGCATGCTTACCGACGTTGGTCAGCAGCTCGCGCGCGGCGCGATGCAGAAGCTGCGCGGACTCCGGCTTGCCGACCTCGTCGAGGTCCGCATCCACCGCGATCTCGGTACGAGTCTCGAACTGTTCCACCATTTCTCGCAGCGCAGGCGTCAACCCCAACTGGGCGAGCACCTGCGAGTGCAGCTCGGTGACTGTGGAACGCAGACCCGTCGCGGTCTCCTGCAGGGCCTCGTACACCATGTCCAGTGCGGGATCCGGGTTGCGGCCGCGGGCTTCGTCCAGTTCCAGTCGCGCGGCAAGCAGCGTCTGCAATGGCCCGTCGTGAAGGTGCTCGGCGACTTCCCGGTTGCGGCGCTCGTCGGCCTGCATCGCTTCCGACACCAGCTGGCGGCGTACTTCCTGTAATGCCTTGACGCGCACCGATCTTTGCGCCAGCACGAAGCACAGCGCCGTCGTCGCGACGGCCAGCCACAGCAGGAAACCGAAGTGCGTGTACACGATGTTCGGCAGGCCGATTCTGTCGTCGCGCTTGGAGTAGAAGATCCAGGCGGCGAGATAGCCCACCGCCGTGACGATGCCGAAGATCGCCGTCAGCGCGGGCCGGTCTCCGAACGCCACCGAGATCGGAAGCAGGAAGAACACCGGCAGCAGCGCCGACGTCGCACCACCCGACACCAGGCACAGCGCAATGATCACCAGCAGGTCGACGATCGTCGACGCCCAGTCCGCCCACCGTGGCACCGGCCCGCGCAACACCGTGATCAGCCACAGCACCGCGGCCACCGCGTACACGCCGAGGATCACCGCATAGAGCTCGGGCAGCCAGTGGTCGACCTCCCATATCCACACCAGCACGGCGATCAGCCCGATCAACGGCAACCGCAGGATCGCCGAGACCCGTACGGGTTCGGTCGCGAAGTAGTCGATCAGCCAGTGAAACGGGTTGTCCACCGTTATTGGTGCTCCTCGCGTCCGCGGCTAGTCCAGCAGTTTGCGGCGCATTGCTTCGGCGACCGCGGCGGCGCGATCGCTGACACCCAGTTTCTCGTAGAGCCGTTGCACGTGCGTCTTGACCGTGGACGGCGCGAGGAACAGCTCCTTGGCCATGGTGGGGATGCTGCTGCCCGCGGCGATCAGCTTGAGGACCTCGCGCTCGCGCGGGCTCAGCGCGGGCGCGTCCGGCTCGTTGCGCCGGCGGATCTCCGAAGCCAGCCCTGCGGCGAGTTCGGGCGCCAGGACATCCTTGCCCTTCGCACACTTCAGGACGGCGTTCACCAGCTCGCTTCGAGTCGACTCCTTCGGCAGGAACCCCGCCGCGCCCTCCTGCAGCGCCTTGTAGACGATCGCCGACTCGTCGTGCGCCGACACCAGCAACACCCGGGTCGCCAGCTCGTCCCGGATGACGGCGGCGGCCACCTCGGCGCCGTCCATGCCGGGCATCCGATAGTCGAGCAACGCCACCTGCGGCAGATGGGTCCGGATCAGCTCGAGGGCTTCCACGCCGTCCTCTGCCTCGGCCACCACGTCGATCTCACCGCTGGACACCAGCGCCCGCACGACGCCCTCGCGGAACATCGGGTGGTCGTCACCCACCACGACCTTGACTTTCTCGGCGCCCGCCATCGGTTCAGCTTCGCACAGCAGTCCGATCACTTCCCATGATTGGGGGACAACGGATGGCACTCGCAGGGACCACCAGCGTCGAGCACAGCACCGGTAATAGCTCTCCCTCCACAGAGGCCCTCCCCAGGCGGCGTAACCGGGGGAGGGCCTCACTGGTTGGCTCTACACTCGCTCGATGAGCGCCAACCCGCTTCACGCGATCTGGTCCACGGCGTCGCAGGCGTGGAACGAGCACGCCGACTTCGTCGAAGAACGCGGTGCCGTCGTCAGCGCCGCCATGCTCGCCGTCGCCGATCTGCGACCCGGCGACGATGTGCTCGAACTCGGATGCGGCCCAGGCGGTGTCGGTATCGCCGCCGCCGAGATCGTCGGAGCGGACGGCCACGTCGTGCTGTCCGACGTGGTGCCCGAGATGACGGCGATCGCCGAGGAGCGGGCGCGACGTCACGGGCTGCGCAATGTCGTCGTGCGCGAGCTGGACATGGAGCACATCGACGTGCCCGACGCGTCCTTCGACAAAGTCCTGTGCCGAGAGGCGCTGATGCTGGTCGCCGATCCGACGGCGGCGGCCCGGGAGACACTGCGTGCGCTGCGGCCCGGCGGCCTGGCGGTATTCGCGGTCTGGGGACCGGCCGCCGCGAATCCGTGGTTGAGCGCACTGCTCGACGCGGTGAGCGCCCAGCTCGGGGCGCCGGTCCCGCCTCCGGGCATGCCGGGTCCGTTTGCGCTGTCCGGCGACGGCGCCCTTGCCGAGGTGCTCTCGGCTGCCGGCTTTTCCGATGTCGACGTCCGCGAGGTCTCGACCCCGCTGCATGCGGCATCGATCGACGAATGGTGGACCGTGGTGCCCTCGTTGGCCGGACCGGTGGCAGCGATCATCAACTCTCTGCCCGACGACGTCACCTCGGCGATGCGCGCCGACGCAGAATCAGCGTTGCGGAACTACGCGGATGCGGGCGGCTACACGATTCCCGGCCTCAGTCTCGTCGGCGTCGGTCACCACAGCGGGATCTCCAGCCCGTGCTCGGAATCGGGCCGCGGGCCGAAGTAGCGGCGGTCCGACTCGTCGATCCTGACGTCGTTGATGCTGGCCTCGCGCCGGGCCATCAACCCGTCGGGGTTGAACTCCCAGAGCTCGTTGCCATAGCTGCGGTACCACTGCCCGGCGGCGTCGTGGCACTCGTACTGGAACCGCACGGCGATGCGGTTGTCGTGAAAGTCCCACAGGCTTTTGCGCAGCGCGTAGTCGAGTTCGCGTTGCCACTTTTGCGTCAGGAAAGCGACGATCTGCTCGCGCCCGACGACGTGCTGGTCGCGGTTGCGCCAGTGCGAATCGGGGGTGTAGGCGAGGCTGACGCGGCCGGGGTCGCGGGTGTTCCAGGCGTCCTCGGCGGCCTGGACCTTCTGTCGCGCGGTTTCGAGCGTGAACGGCGGAAACGGGGGGCGGCTCTCGGTCATCAGCCCATTTTCCCCAACGTTTAGTGTGGCCTACATGGACTTCGCGATGTCGGCCAAGGCGCAGGATTACCACAAACGGCTGTCGGCGTTCATGACCGAATTCGTCTTCCCCGCCGAGGCTGAATACGAGGAGTACCGGCGCACGGCCGGCCCCGACGACCACACCGTGCCGCCGGTGATCGAGGAGCTCAAGAAGCGGGCCAAAGTAGCGGGCATGTGGAACCTGTTCCTGCCTGACGAATCCGGGCTGAGCAACCTCGAGTACGCGCAACTTGCCGAGCTGACCGGGTGGAGCATGGAGATTGCACCCGAGGTGACGAACTGCGCGGCTCCCGACACCGGCAATATGGAGACGCTGCACCTGTTCGCGAATGAGGAGCAGCGCAAGCAGTGGCTGGAACCACTGCTCGCCGGTGAGATCCGCAGCGCGTTCGCGATGACGGAGCCGGCGGTCGCCTCGAGCGATGCGCGAAACATCGAGACGACGATTCTGCGCGACGGCGACGACTACATCATCAACGGCCGCAAGTGGTGGATCACCGGCGCCGCCGATCCGCGCTGCAGGATCCTCATCGTGATGGGCCGCACCAACCCCGATGCGGCCAGCCACCAGCAGCAGTCGATGATCCTGGTGCCGGTCGAGACTCCCGGCGTATCCATCGAGCGGTCGCTACCGGTGTTCGGTTGGCAAGATCAGCACGGACACTGCGAGATCACCTTCGACAACGCGCGGGTGCCGAGCGGCAACCTGCTCGCCGAAGAGGGCAGCGGATTCGCCATCGCCCAGGCGCGGCTGGGCCCCGGCCGTATCCATCACTGCATGCGAGCCATCGGCGCCGCCGAGCGGGCAATGGCCCTGATGATCGATCGGGTGCAGACCCGCGTCGCGTTCGGCAAGCCGCTGGCCGAACAAGGCGTTGTGCGCGAGTCGATTGCCAAGTCGCGCAACGAGATCGACCAGACGCGGCTGCTCTGCCACAAGGCCGCCTGGACCATCGACCAGCACGGCAACAAGAGCAAGGAAGCCCAGGTGCTGGTCGCACAGATCAAGGCGGTGGCCCCCCAGATGGCTTGCGATGTCATCGACCGCGCGATCCAGGTGCACGGCGCGATGGGCATCTGCGACGACGTGCCGTTGTCGCGACTGTATGCCTGGCACCGCGCCATGCGGCTGTTCGACGGGCCCGACGAGGTGCACATGCGCACCATCGCCCGCGCCGAACTCGGCAAAGAGAAGTCGGCTTTCGCGGCGGCGGTGACGAAGTAGTGCCGCCGCTGTCGGGGGCATGGAACTTTCGTGACGTCGCCGAGAGGGCAGGGATCCAACCCGGCAAATTGTTCCGATCGGGCGAGCTGAGCAATCTCGACGACGCGGGCCGGGAGACGCTCGTCGAGGTCGGCGTCACCGATGTGGCCGACCTCCGGTCGGCGCCGGAACTGGACCGTCACGGCAAGGGCCTGGTGCCCGACGGTGTGACGATCCACCATCTGCCGTTCGTGGAAACGCTTGCCTCTGACGGGGATGCGCCGCACGAAAACGCATTTCAGAAGATGCTTACCGACAAGCCCGACGGCGTGTCGGTCAGTGATGCCGCGGGCCGGTACATGACCGAGGAGTACGCCAGGATCGCGCGGTCTACCCTCGCGCAGCGTGCGGTGCACAAGGTGGTGACCATGCTCGGCGACGGCGACCGCGTGCTGGCGCACTGTTTCGCCGGCAAGGACCGCACCGGGTTCACCATCGCGGTGGTGCTCGAGGCGGCGGGTGTCGACCGCGACGAGATCATGGCCGACTACATGGCCAGCAATGCCGCCGTGCCGGAGTTGCGCGCCCACATCGTCGACACCATCCGCAACCGGATGTCGGAGACCCCAGAGGTGGCGGAGGTGGCCGAGGCGCGGCTGACCGATGCGGTGCTCGGCGTGCAGGAGGCCTACCTCGATTCAGCGCGCGGCGCGATCATCGAGGACTTCGGCTCGCTGGACGGCTACCTCGACGCCGCGGGTTTGACGCGCGACGACGTCGTCAAGCTGCGCGCGGCACTGCGCGGTTAGGTGTGCGCGAGCGCCTCAAGGCAGCCGAGATTTGTCGGTCCCTGGTGCGACGATCGGGTGGTGTCCTCGACCGCGTCGTCTGGTGCCGTTGCGGTGCCTGCTGCCCAGCGTCTGGAGGTGTTGTTTGACGAGTTGGCGGAGTTGACGGGTCAGCGCAACGCGATTGACGCTCGCATCGTGGAGATTGTGGCCGAGGTGGATCGCGACGGGCTGTGGGGTGTCACCGGCGCGCGGTCGGTGGCGGCGTTGGTGGCCTGGAAGACCGGC
>JBKPSU010000093.1:0-6931 GCA_046735135.1 Actinomycetota bacterium | reverse complement strand
AGATCACCCGCATCCGGATCGAGAAGATCACCCAGCAGATGCCGCTGCCGCCGAACAACAAGCGGATCGATGATCCGACGATGAATGTCAGTCATCAGGTGGTCGACAATCCCGGAACACCCGGCCTTCAGGACGTCACGTTTGCCATCGCCAAGATCAACGGGACGGAAACCGGAAGACTGCCAGTAGCCAATGTCATTATTACCCCGGCCATCGACGGGGTGGTGCGGGTCGGCAGCAAACCTGGTACAGAAGTGCCTCCTGTGAGTAATGGAGCCACCTGGGATGCACTCGCTTCCTGTGAAGCGGGGGGCAACTGGGCAATCAATACCGGTAACGGTTTTTACGGCGGCGTTCAATTTGATCAAAACACCTGGGAGCGAAACGGCGGCCTGAGGTATGCTGCGAGGGCAGATTTGGCAACACGTGAAGAGCAGATCGCGATTGCTGAGGTCACTCGGGCCCGTCAAGGTTGGGGTGCGTGGCCCGTATGTAGCGGGAGAGTGGGGGCGTCCTGACAATCAGACTGCTGGGCCGTACCGAAATTCGGCACCTCGCTAAAGAGCTGGATTTTCGGCCGCGTAAGTCATTCGGCCAGAACTTTGTCCACGACGCAAACACGGTGCGCCGTGTGGTTTCCGCATCCGGAATCAACCGCAATGACCACGTCCTCGAGGTCGGACCTGGGCTCGGCTCGCTGACCCTGGCACTGCTGGATCGCGGGGCGCGCGTGACCGCCGTCGAGATCGACCCGGTTCTGGCAGGCCAGCTGCCGCATACCGTCGCCGAACACTCACACAGCGAGATCAATCGCCTCAGTGTGCTGCATCGTGACGTGCTCGAGCTGATGCCGAGTGACCTCCCAGACCAGCCCACCGCCCTGGTTGCCAACCTGCCCTACAACGTGGCAGTCCCGGCGCTTCTGAACCTGCTCGCCGAGTTCCCGACGATCCGCACCGTCATGGTGATGGTTCAGGCCGAGGTCGCCGAGCGACTCGCCGCGGAGCCGGGCGGCAAGGACTACGGCGTGCCCAGCGCCAAGATCAGGTTCTACGGCAAAGTCCGCAGGCACGGCATGGTGTCGCCGACGGTGTTCTGGCCCATCCCGCGGGTGTACTCCGGACTGGTCCGCATCGACAGGCACGAGACGTCGCCGTGGCCCACCGACTACGGATTCCGGCAGCAGGTGTTCAAACTGATAGATATCGCTTTCGCTCAGCGCCGCAAGACATCTCGCAACGCGTTCGCGGAGTGGGCCGGCAGCGGCAACGAGTCCGCGCGCCGCCTGTTGGCCGCCAGCATCGACCCGTCACGCCGCGGTGAGACGCTGTCCATCGCCGACTTCGTCCGACTGCTGGAGCGTTCGGGTGTCTGGGATCCAGAGACCAAGCGCGTCGTGCATCCCGTCGAGACCCCTTAATCCCGACGCAGTCCGAGCGCATGTGCGAGGTGCGCGACGAATTCCGAGCACGAGTCATATCGGCTTTCCGGGATCTTCGCCAATGCTCTGCTCATCACCGAGTCGAAAGCGCGTGGCAGCCAAGCGTTCTTGCGAGAGAAGCTCGGCACGGGACGGGTGAGGATTTCGTCGACGAGTTCCATCCACGTTCTGGCTCCTGAATAGGGCGGTGCACCGAGCAGCAGTTCGACCGCCGTGCACGCCAGCGCGTACTGATCGGTGAGGGCCGATGGCGGCCTGCCGCGCAACAGTTCCGGCGCCGTGTACGGCAACGAGGCCTCGATCTGCGTCGCATGCCAACCGACGGTCTCGGAGACCGCGTACGCCACACCGAAGTCGATCAGAACCGCGCGCGAAAAATCCTGGGAGACAAGGATGTTGGATGGCTTGACGTCGCAATGAACTATCCCGCGCCGGTGCGTGTAGTCCAGCGCGTCGCCAATCTGCGCCAGCGCGGTCAGCCGGTCCTCGTTCGTCGGCAGTGCACTCGAGGTCCCGCCGTCGATGACTTCCATGGTGAGCCAGCCGTGCCCGTTGTCGTAGACCGTGACGATGTGCCGGTGGACAAGCTGATGCGCGAACTCGAATTCTCTTCGCAGCCGTGCGGTTTGGTCCTCGCGGCGGTGGTGATCGTCGAGAACCTTGAGCGCCACCACGCGATCAGGCTCGGCGGCGCGGTGTGCCCGGTAGACGGTGGCGTATCCGCCCCGCCCCAGCGTCGAGACCACCACGTAGCCCTCGAACTCCTCGCCGAGCCGAATCACGGTTCCAGCGTAGGTCGGGCAGCCTCGACCGCTTTTCTCACCGCATGACTACATGCGTGTGGCGTCGCGGCGTTAGTGTCGTGCCGTGTCCAATGGCAGTACCGCATCCGAGTGGGTTCCCACCGGGTCGATCACGGTGCGGGTGCCGGGCAAAGTCAATCTGTACCTGGCCGTCGGAGATCGCCGCGACGACGGCTACCACGAGCTGACCACGGTGTTCCATGCCGTGTCGTTGCTCGATGAGGTCACGGTCCGCAACGCCGACGTGCTGTCGCTGGAAATGGTGGGGGAAGGCGGCGGCTCGCTGCCGACCGATGAGCGCAACCTGGCGTGGCGGGCCGCCGAGTTGATGGCCGACCACGTCGGGCGGGCCCCCGACGTCGCGATCACCATCGAGAAGTCGATCCCCGTCGCAGGCGGCATGGCGGGAGGCAGCGCCGACGCCGCGGCGGTGCTGGTCGCCATGAACTCGCTGTGGGAGCTCGGCGTGCCACGCCGCGACCTGCACACACTGGCCGCCCGCCTGGGCAGCGATGTGCCGTTCGCGCTGCACGGCGGCACGGCCCTCGGCACAGGGCGCGGCGAAGAGCTCGCGACCGTGCTGGCCAGGAGCACCTTTCACTGGGTGCTGGCGTTCGCCGACGGCGGCCTGTCGACGCCCGCGGTGTTCGCCGAGATCGACCGGTTGCGTGAGTCGGGTGATGGCAACCGCAGCATGCCGCCGCCGCTGGAGGATCCCGAACCCGTGCTGGCCGCACTGGCCGCCGGCGATCCCGCTGCCCTGGCGCCGCTGCTCGGCAACGATCTGCAGCCCGCGTCGCTGAGCCTCGACCCCGGCCTGCGCCGCACGCTGCGGGCGGGCACCGAGGCGGGCGCACTGGCCGGCATCGTGTCCGGATCGGGCCCCACGTGCGCCTTCCTGTGTGCCTCTGCCACCTCCGCCGTCGACGTCGGCTCTGAACTCGCCGGAGCGGGCGTCTGCCGCACCGTGCGCGTGGCCAGCGGCCCGGTTCAGGGTGCCCGCGTCGTGCCCGCGCCGACGCCGCACGTGTGACACGACACTCATTTACGGCGTCAGTTTGGCAGTTACTTAAGAGTTGTCTAAGATGATCGACGGTGAAAACTAGCGGTCAAGCTGCGGACGCGAATACTGCCGCCGGACATTCCGGTTGGCGGGCGTTTCGCCCTAGTGAATCACCGAATCGAGATCTAACCGCGCCCCAAATGTGTGCGCGCCTACACGAAAGCGCCGTCTACCAGGCGGAGCATTGGACCTTGGCATTTTCCGGGGACACGAGGAGGCTGTCGTGAGCAGATTCACGGAGAAGATGTACCTCAACGCCCGGAACGCCACCACGGGCATGGTCACCGGTGAACCGCACGAACCCGTTCGTCATACGTGGGGCGAGGTGCACGAGAGGGCCCGCCGGATCGCGGGCGGCCTGGCCGAGGCAGGCATCGGTCGCGGCGACGCCGTCGGCGTGCTCGCCGGCTTCCCGGTGGAGATCGCGCCGACCGCACAGGGCCTCTGGATGCGCGGCGCCAGCCTGACGATGCTTCACCAGCCCACTCCTCGCACCGACCTGGTGATCTGGGCGGAGGACACCATGAACGTCGTGCAGATGATCGAGGCCAAGGCCGTCATCGTCTCCGAGCCGTTTATGGTGGCGATACCGGTGCTCGAGGAGCAGGGCATCAAGGTGCTGACCGTAACCGACCTGCTGGCGTCGGATCCGACCGACCCGATCGACGTCGACGAAGATGACCTGGCCCTGATGCAGCTGACCTCCGGCTCCACGGGTTCGCCCAAGGCTGTGCAGATCACGCACCGCAACATCCACTCGAACGCAGAGGCGATGTTCATCGGCGCCGAGTACGACGTCGACAAGGACGTCATGGTCAGCTGGCTGCCCTGCTTCCACGACATGGGCATGGTCGGCTTCCTCACCATCCCGATGTACTTCGGCGCCGAGTTGGTCAAGGTCACGCCGATGGACTTCCTGCGGGACACGCTGCTGTGGGCCAAGCTGATCGACAAGTACAAGGGCACGATGACGGCGGCGCCGAACTTCGCCTACGCGCTGCTGGCCAAGCGGCTGCGCAGGCAGGCCAAGCCCGGCGAGTTCGACCTGTCGACGCTGCGCTTCGCGCTGTCGGGCGCCGAGCCGGTGGATCCGGCCGACGTCGAGGACCTGCTGGACGCGGGCGAGCCGTTCGGCCTGCAGCCCTCGGCGATCCTGCCGGCTTACGGCATGGCCGAGACGACGCTGGCGGTGTCGTTCTCCGAGTGCAACGCGGGCCTGGTGGTCGACGAGGTCGACGCCGACCTGATGGCAGCGCTGCGGCGCGCGGTGCCCGCGACGAAGGGCAACACCCGCAGGCTGGCGACCCTCGGTCCGCTGCTCGAGGGGCTGGAGGCCCGGATCATCGACGAGCAGGGCAACGTGATGGCTGCCCGCGGTGTGGGCATCATCGAGCTTCGCGGCGAGCCGGTGACCCCGGGTTACATCACGATGGGCGGCTTCATCCCCGCGCAGGACGAGCACGGCTGGTATGACACCGGCGATCTCGGCTATCTGACCGACGAGGGCCACGTCGTGGTGTGCGGTCGCGTCAAGGACGTCATCATCATGGCGGGCCGCAACATCTATCCCACCGATATCGAGCGGGCTGCAGGCCGCGTCGAGGGCGTGCGCCCCGGTTGCACGGTCGCCGTGCGACTGGACGCTGGGCACTCCCGCGAAACCTTCGCCGTCGCAGTCGAATCCAACGCGTGGCAGGATCCGGTCGAGGTGCGCCGCATCGAGCATCAGGTCGCCCACGAAGTCGTCGCCGAGGTCGACGTGCGGCCCCGCAACGTGGTGGTGCTCGGCCCCGGCACCATTCCGAAGACACCGTCGGGCAAGCTGCGCCGCGCGAACTCCGTCTCGCTGGTTACCTAGTCACACAGCCCCGTCACCCCAGGTCACGTCACCCAGGGACCGCGAGCGTGCGCGTCTGCACGCGACACGCCGCGGGATTTCGGCATTTTGTGCACGCTCGTGCGCAGGCTAGGCGCTTCGGCTCGACCAACGGCCGTCGAAGACCGCCGGACCGTCCGGTGCCAGTAGGTCGTATACCTGCCACCACAGTGACTCGTGCTCGAGCGGTGACATGCGCTCCGCGTCGACGCGGTCGTCGGCGTCATACAGCATCGAGGCCAACGCCTTGAGTTTGTCGCGGGCGGCGATGGTGGCCGCATCGATTTGACCGGGGATGGTCACCACGCTGACCATCCGGACCTCGGTTCGCGTGTTGCCTGCCATGAACATCGCGACGACGATCAGCGTGATCACCGTCGCCGAGGAGATCGCCAACGCGTCCCACGCGCCGAAGCCCTGCTGCAGATAGATCTCGGACATCAGCCACAGCGCTGGGCCCCACACCGGGGAGCCGCGCCACATCCGGAGCCGACGGCGCTCGGTGTCGCTGATGCCCGGCGGGTAGACCACCAACCGGTAGCGCGTCACGCCGAAGCGGTCGATCTGGATGCGGGCGAAACCCCACCGGTTCTCGCCGTCGAGCAGCCGCGACCACCAGCGCGATAGTCGACCGGACCGGGTCTTTCCGTCCATAAATCCGGTCTACGCCCGTTGACCGGTGAACGGTGCGATCCGAACGGATTTTTTACGCTTGCAGGCGGGGCATTGACGCCGACTAACGGATAACGCCAGCGAGCTTCACCCGTAGCGTGGTCTTCTGGTGGATGTGGAGACATTCGCCCTCGGCGCATTCCCCGAGCGTGGCCTGACGACGGAGAACTCGTTCCTGTGAAAGTGGCCGTCATCGGCGGCGGTCCCGGCGGGATCGCGATGGGCATTCAACTGGCCCAAGCCGGTTACGACTTCACGATCTTCGACCGCGGCGACGGGTTCGGCGGAACGTGGCGCAACAACACCTATCCCGGCGCCGCCTGCGATGTGCCGTCGCACTTCTACTCCTATTCCTTCGCGCTGAACCCTCGCTGGAGCAAGACGTTCGCCACTCAACCGGAGATCCTCGAGTATCTGGAGACGGTCGCGGCGGCGAACAAACTGGCCTCGCACCTGGTGCCGGGGACCCGTGTCAGCACGCTGCGATGGTCGGACGCCGACTGCGGCTGGACGGTCACCACAGCGGATGGTGCGACACACGAGTTCGACGCCGTCGTGACCGCGGTCGGCATGCTCGACGTACCGAACATTCCCGACATTCCCGGCGCCGACCGATTCCAGGGTCGTACGTTTCACTCGTCGAACTGGGACCACACCAAATCGACTGCGGGTGAACGTGTTGCATCGATCGGCACGGGTGCCAGCGCTATCCAGTACGTCCCTGAGATCGCTGCCGATGCCGCCCATTTGACCGTGTTTCAGCGGACGCCCATCTGGGTGAGTCCCCGTTTCGACGAGCCGTTCACACCCGAACAGCAGGACCTCTTCGAGCGCGACCGGGCTGAGGCGCTGAAGGTTCGCGATGCAGCGTTTCAGGCGTACGAGTCGGCCAACTTCAACGCGGACTCGACGATGACCCAGGAACTGACCGCCCAGGCGCGGACCTACCTGGAGCGCAAGGTCAAGGATCCGAAGCTGCGCGCGAAGCTGACACCGTCGTATCCCGTCGGATGCAAACGGCCGCTGCAGTCCCGGGCCTGGTTTCCGACGTTCGCCCTGCCACACGTGAGGCTGGA
>JBKPSU010000092.1:0-50849 GCA_046735135.1 Actinomycetota bacterium | reverse complement strand
GCGACATACCGCGGCGAGGTCGTGGTCATCGGCGGCGCCACCGAGACCATCGCGAAGGCGTCGAACAAGGTCTTCGTGCTCCGCGATGGAAACTGGGCGGAGTTGCCACCCCTGCAACATGCCAGGGCTGCGGCAGCGGCGGCGGTCGTCGGGGAAAAGCTCGTCGTGGTCGGCGGACAGGACGACAAGCAGCTCGTCAAACAGACTGAGGTGTTCGACGGGGAGAAGTGGACGCAGGCTGCCGACATGCCAACGCCGCGTGAACATCTCGCCGCGGTGTCAGACGGTATCTATGTGTACACGCTGGGTGGGCGCGCGCTGAGCGCCGACGAGAACTCGGCAGCCTTCGAGCGGTTCGACCCGGCCTCGGGGAACTGGGACGAGCTGCCAGACATGCCCACATCACGCGGGAGCTACGGCGCCGCCTTCATCGACCGCCGAATCGTGGCGGTCGGTGGCGAGGAACCGACCCGCGTACTCGCGACGGTCGAGATGTACGACATCGCCACCAAGAAATGGAGCACGCTGGCGCCGATCAACACCCCGGTTCACGGCGAGGCGGTAGCCGCCGTCGGCTCGACTCTGTACTGCATCGGCGGCGCCGACCGGCCCACACATGAGGGCCCGGTCGCGACCGTCGAGGCGCTCGACTTCACCTAGTTGTTGTCACGCAACTGGGCCCTGGTCACGGCCCCGCGCCGGAGCGCCTCGTTGGCCAGCCGCACTCGCCGGTCCCCCTCGGCGGGAATCCGGAACTTGTCGTACAGATTCTGTAGATGCTGTTTGACGGCAGCCTCGGAGACGAACATCTCGGTCGCCATCCGACGAACGGATGCGGGCTCGGGAAACGGGTCGTCGGAGACCAGCGGACGGCACAACACCACGAGCACGTCGACTTCACGCCTTGTCAGCCGCGGCGGCAGCTCCATGGTCTGGGCGGACACCGTCTCCTCTTCGCGCCGTCCCTCCGCAACGTCCTTGACCTCCCAGAAGAGCAGCCGTGACTTGCCGACGCGCACCTCGTCTCCGGAACGCAGAACCCGTTCGGCTTCGATCCGCTCGCCATTGAGGTACGTGCCGTTGCGGCTCCCCAAGTCTCGTATCGACCAACCACTTCCGAGGTTCTCGAAGACGGCGTGCAGCCGCGAGACGGTGTCGTCGTGCTCGAGCGAAACCCCGTTGGTGTATGCCTTGCCGAGAGTCACGCGTTGGCCGCTCAGCGGGACCAGCTCACGTCCGGACGGCTTCCAGACTTCCAGGTGGGAAGACATGCAGACCTCCTGTCTCACCAATCTTGGCCCAGACACGAGGTCCACGGGTGAACGCTGCCCTATTTCCATCGGAGTGGCGGCCACGGCCATTCCCGATGTGCTCCGCCGCGGGGCGCCTTCAGGAAGGCCAGCCCGAGAACGAGACCGAAGATCACGTGCCCGATCAAGGTGATGGAGATAGTGGCGGTGTTCAGGGGGAACATCATCTGCTGACCACGCGGAGCGAGCGCGACCGTCGCGATCAGGCCGGTCCACGTCGGGAAGACCGCGAAAGCCACCGCGGCGAGCACCGCCTTCGTGTTCGACCACCGATCGATACCCAGCGCGAACGCGACGACGAAGAATGCGACACCGAGGCCCCCGCCGTCGCCGATGTAGCGCCACACATAGCCGACCGCCGCACTGCCTGTCGTGTCCGGCTCGCCCGTGACCCATGACCCCATCACCGGGATGAAGTCGCCCATCAAACCCAGCACGTGCACGGCGAACAGCCGGGCCCCGTCATAGACGATGCACGCCACCATTCCGGCGATGAGCCCGCGTCCGACGATCATGTCGATCCGGTGCGGCGCGAACACCATGAGCGACGCGACCACAGCGGTCAGCGCGATGACGACAACAGACGTGGTGCTCTGCGAGACCAATCCGAAGACGTCCACCGAGATTCCGAGGATCGGCATCGATGCGAGCAACAGCACGAGCAGCACCCGCGAAATCGCCCACTTGCTGGGGCGATGCCCGACGGCCCGCGGGATGCGGTCCGCGATCACGTTCGGCAGCGGCTTGACCGCCAGGTCGATGACGCGCTCGCGCACGGTCTTGGTGTCGTAGGCGCTGACGGCCTTCGGCAGCTGCTTCGTCGGCAGGCCGGCAGAGCGCACGCGCATTGTCTTGGCGTCGATGGGACGCATCCGCACTGTTTGGTCTGGGGCAAGCATGAGAGTTCCTCAAGTCGTGTGGTTTCAGAAGCTTCGATTCATACTCGCGACCAGGCCGCCGACCCGTAATCACCGCGAAGCCAGGTTTCAGCCGGGAATGGGAAGAGTTTCCTATCCGTCAGGCAAGGGTCTCTCTCCACCGGGTAGCGGCGGGGAGAAAGACGAGTAGTTCGCCACTCGTGGCGCGACGCCGCTGCGTTCATAGCGTTGCGACGTCCAACTTCCGCTCCTCTAGAGAGGACCACGAATGTCCATCACGATGCACACCGTCGCGAAGGCGAGCACCCGGATCATCCGGCTGCAAGGCGGCGGCCTGCGCTTCCTCGACGCTCACGAGATCCCGCAAAAGGACTTTCAAGTCGTCACGCGGCCGTTCCAGGGCTTCGACACCACGCAGCACTGGAGAGTCACCGACACGGGCAACGGGAGCACTATCCAGCAGGTCAGCAGCGGTCGCTTTCTCGACGCACACGAGATCGAGGAGCTGGATTTCCGCGTGGTCACCCGCCCGCAACAGGACAACGACACGCAGCTCTGGCGCATCCAGGACTTCGGCGGTGGCTTCATCACGATTCAGCAAGTGAGCAGCGGCCGGTTCCTCGAGGCCACGCTCGACGGCGACTTCAACGTCGTGACACGGCCGTTGGGCAGCAACGAGCAAACCTGGCGGATCGGCGATCCGTAACGTGTCGGTGGGCGGCGATAGCATTCGAACATGAGTTCGAAGAATGACATCATCGCCGCCCTGGATTCCGTCGATGCGGCCTATAACCGCCTGCTTGGTCTGCCGCTGCACACGCTGACGCGGTCGGAGCGCGTCCAGTTGCTACAACGGCTGGACGTGCTGGGTAAGCAGCTCGCAGCCTTCGACCGTCGGTTGGTCGGCAGGCTCGTCACCGAGGCCGCGCCTGCCCAGTTCGGCGGAGGGTCGTGGCCGGAGGTGTTGTCGCGCCGGTTGCGAATCTCCCGTGCCGAAGCGGAGCGGCGGGTCGCCGGTGCGATCTACCCGCGCGACGTGGATCGGCCATCGGCGTAGCGAGATGAGTGATATGGCCGTTTCCAAGCGGATCGACATTGGGATCTTCGGACCACCCCCACCGCTACCTCATGCCCGACAAACACTCGCGGGCGAAGACACCGACGACCCTTAGCGACGCTCGGGTTTGCGCTTCAACACCCACGCGGGGATCCAGTGCGTCACCGATCGGCGTCGCGGGCCGTAGGCGATGGCATATGTGACCAGACCCCACCAGTGGCCCTGCTCGCAAATGGCCCAACAGGTCAGCCGGCCCTCGACGACCGAGTGCATCTGCAGTCCCGCGGGGTAGTAGCCGCCGGACCGGTGCGGCTCGCGCGGAAACAACGCCGCGAGATCGACGAGCACGATGATCGGCGGCTCGACGGGTCGAAACGCTTGCTGCACGGGCTGACCGTTGTAGCCGATGGACTGAAGGTCGCCCACCGTTCGATCATACGTTCGAAAGGGCTACGCTGGAACGCGATGTACATACCGCGCAAATTCGCCCTCACCGACGCGCAGACCGCCGAGGCGCTCGCGGCGGCGGAGTTCGCGCAATTGGTCACCCAGCACTCGACCGGCCTGCTGGTGACGCCGCTGCCGATGATCTACAACGGGGACTCGCTCGTCGGGCACGTCTCCCGCGCCAACCCCCACTGGCACGCCGACGGCGCGGAGTCGGTCGCGATCTTCATGGGCCCGCATACCTATGTCTCGCCGACCTTCTATGCGACGAAGACCGAAACCGGCAAGGTCGTGCCCACCTGGAACTACGAGATCCTCAACGTCTACGGCCGCCTGGTCGTGCACGACGACCCCGACTGGCTGCTCGATCTGGTCACCAAGCTGACCACCCGTCACGAGGCCGGGCGATCCCAGCCCTGGCAGGTCACCGACGCGCCGCAGGACTTCACCCAGTCGCAGCTGCGCGGCATCGTCGGCGTCGAACTCGTCATCGACAAGGTCGAGGGCAAGGCCAAGATGTCGCAGAACCAACCCGATCGAAACCGGGACGGCGTCGTTGCAGGCCTTCGAGAGTCCGACTCGCCGCAGGATCAGCTCGTCGCCGAGCGGGTCGCGGCCTTCCGTGACGGTAGAACAAAAGCGAACGGCCGCGGATAGCCGAGCCCGGTCAACCGCGACCTCCGCGCCGCGTCGAGAGCGGCGGGCCGCACCGCACCCGACGACGGTTCGTAGCACTGCAGCGTGTCTTTCTCGACGCCGACGATGAGGACCCAGTGCCGCGGAATGAAACGGCCGACCAGCATCGCCACCGGCCAATCCGCCTTGACCTCACTCAGCACGTCGTCGAGCCGGTCGCGCCGGCCGCGAAACAGCCGCCACCGATACCTGACACCGCGCACCTCGGCGCGCTTGGTGAGTGCTCTGGCGATCCCCATCGGCGTGGTGCCGAGCATGCGCGGCCAGACGCGGTTCACCTCGGTGTGCACGCGCAACTGTTCGTCGTCGAACAAGGATTGCGTCAGCGACTTGCGATAGGCCGGATCCACCAGCGCGCCCGCCACCACCGCGACGCTGGGGCCGCACGTGGTTGAGTCGCGCTGCCGGAGGTGCAGATCGGTCAGCTTCATCTCACTCCAGGCTAGGGTGCGGTATGCGCTTATCAACGCGAAATCAGCTGAGCGGAACCATCACCGAGGTCGACCTGGGCGCCGTGATGGCAACGGTCAAGGTCCGCCTCGACGGCGGCGACCAGATCGTCACCGCATCCATCACCAAGGACGCCGCCGAGGAGCTCGGCCTGGAGACGGGTAAGCCGGCGACAGTGCTGATCAAGTCGACCGAGGTGATGATCGGCGTCGACTAGGCGTACTAGTCCCCGAGAAGTTCCTCGCCGCGCTCGCGCAGCTCCACCTTTCTGATCTTTCCCGTGACCGTCATCGGAAACTCGTCGATGACCTGGACGTACCGCGGGATCTTGTGGTGTGCGATCCGGCCTGCGCAGAACGCGCGCAGGCTCTCCGCGGTCGGCGCATCCGCGCCGTCCCTCACCCGGATCCACGCCATCAGTTCCTCGCCGTACTTCTCGTCGGCAACCCCGACCACCTGTGCGTCGACGATGTCGGGGTGGCCGTACAGGAACTCCTCGATCTCACGCGGATAGATGTTCTCGCCGCCGCGAATGACCATGTCTTTGATCCGGCCGGTGATCGCGACGTAGCCGTCGTCGTCCATCACCGCGATGTCGCCGGTGTGCATCCAGCCCTCGCCGTCGACGGCCTCTGCGGTCTTGTCGGGGTCGTCCCAGTATCCGACCATCACACAGTAGCCGCGGGTGCACAGCTCGCCCGGTGTCCCGCGCTCGACCTGGACGCCGGTCTCCGGGTCGACGATCTGAATCTCCGTGTGCGCCAACACCCGACCCACCGTCGTCACCCGTCGGGTCAGGCTGTCGGTCGGCAGTGTCTGAGTCGAAGCGGGCGACGTCTCGGTCATGCCGTAGACGATTGCGACTTCGCTCATGTGCATGCGGTCCATCACATTGCGCATCACTTGTTCGGGGCAGGTCGACCCCGCCATGATGCCGGTGCGCAGGCTGCTCAGGTCGAAGCTCTCGAAGTTCGGCAGCTCGAGCTCGCCGATGAACATCGTCGGAACCCCGTATAGCGCCGTGCACTCCTCCGCGGCAACAGCTTTCAGCGTGGCTTCCGGATCAAACGCCGGCGCCGGTATCACCATGGTGGCACCGTGGGTGGTGCTGGCGAGGTTGCCGAGCACCATTGCGAAGCAATGGTAGAACGGCGGCACGATGCACACCCGATCGTTCTCGGTGTATCGCAGTCCCTCGCCGACGAGATAGCCGTTGTTGAGGATATTGGTATGGCTCAGCGTTGCGCCCTTGGGGAATCCGGTTGTCCCCGAGGTGTATTGGATGTTGATCGGATCGCTCGGGCGCAGCCCTGCCTGCACCCGCGACAGCACCTCGGCGTCGGGGGCGGTGTCGGCCATCTGCTGCCACGCTTCCCACCCGATGACCACGACGTCACTGAGAGCCGGGCACCGCCCGCGCACATTGTCGATCATCGACGCGTAGTCGGACCCCTTGAACGACGGGGCCGCGATCACCGTGCACATCGACGACTGGTTCAGCACATACTCCAGCTCGTCGGTTCGATACGCCGGATTGATGTTGACCAGGATCGCGCCGACCGAAGCGGTGGCGTACTGGATCATCGTCCACTCGGCGCAGTTGGCCGACCAGATGCCGATCCGGTCGCCGGGCCTGGTGCCGCGCTCGACCAGGGCCGTCGCGATCCGCCTCGTCGCTTCGTGGAGTTCGGTGTAGGTCCAGCGGCGGCCGGTCTCGCACTCGACCAGTGCCTCCCGGCCCGGAAACGTTGCCGCCGTTCTGGCCAGGTTGTCGCCGATCGTCTCGTCGAGAAGCGGCGGGCTGGTCGCACCGGAGTCGTAGGACAACATACGGTGGCTCCCTCCATCTCCGCTCCGCGCCTGCGCGGCCTAAACCGTGGATTTTTCGCCATCGCGGGGTACCCGACACCGTAAATCGGCGGAGGAAGGGGACGGTGGGGAAATGACATTCCTGATCTTGGCGGTGCGGTCATGAGTTTCGATCTGACCCCCACCGCGGCTCAGCACGATCTGGCACGGCGCGTCCACGAATTCTCCGAGCAGTGCGTCCGTCCGGTGGCCGCGGACTATGACGCCCGACAGGAATTCCCCTGGCCGGTGCTGGAGGAAGCGGCGGAGCGCGGCTTCTACAGCCCGCTGTTCTACCGCGATCTGATCGGTGATCCCACCGGGCTGTCGCTGCCGATGTTCATGGAGGAACTGTTCTGGGGCTGCGCGGGCATCGGGCTGGCCATCGTCATGCCCGCATTGGCCCTGTCGGCGATCGGTCAGGCGGCGTCACCCGAGCAGATGCTGGAGTGGGCGCCGGAGTGCTTTGGGTCCCCCGGCGATCTCAAACTGGCGGCGTTGGCGATCTCCGAACCGGAGGGCGGCAGCGACGTCCGCAATCTGCGAACTCGCGCGAAGCGGGACGGCGACGATTGGATCATCGACGGACATAAGATGTGGATCGGCAACGGCGGCATCGCGAACGTGCATGTGGTGAATGCCGTCGTCGACGAAGAACTCGGCCATCGCGGTCAGGCGCTGTTCATCGTGCCCGGCGGCACGCCGGGGCTGGAGATGGTGCGCAAGCTGGACAAACTCGGGTGCCGCGCATCGCACACCGCCGAGCTGAAGTTGAACGGCGTTCGAGTGCCGGGCGCCAATCTTCTCGGCGGCCAGGAGAAGCTCGATCACAAGCTCGCCAAGGCCCGCGAGGCGATCGAAGGTGCCAAGCACTCCGGCTCGGCGACGATGGGCACATTCGAGCAGACCCGGCCGATGGTGGCCGCGCAGGCGCTCGGCATCGCCAGGGCCGCAATGGAATACGCGACGGAATATGCCAACCGCCGCGAGGCCTTCGGTGCGCCGATCATCGACAATCAAGGCGTGGCCTTCCCGCTGGCGGACCTGGCCACCGCGATCGACGCAGCACGGCTGCTCACCTGGCGGGCCTCGTGGATGGCCGCCACCGGGGTGCCGATGGAGCGCGGCGAGGGTTCGATGTCGAAGCTGGCGGCCAGCGAGGTCGCGGTCCGGACGACCGAACGCGCGATCCAGACCATGGGTGGATGGGGCTACATCAAGGATCATCCGGTGGAGAAGTGGTACCGGGATGCCAAGTTGTACACAATCTTTGAGGGCACCAGTGAAATCCAGCGGGTGGTCATCTCCAACGCGCTTGGCGCCGCCGACGGCAAGCCGCCGCTGCATTTCGATCTCGAACCGTCTGGCGGCCCGCTGAACCGCATGTTCGGCCGCGGCACACCAATCCGCACCCAGATGGCCAACGCCGCCCTGAATGCCAGGGACAACATCCCGAAACCGGTCATGCAGTTGGCGATGAAGGTGCTCAAGCCTCCCAAGAAGTAGCGTGGCGACATGGGCGTCAGAATGATGGAACTGCTCATCGGCAAGCTCGACGAATTGCGGTATGAGCCCACCGCCAAACGTGTTCGGGCATTCCTCGCCGGAGAGCCAGTCGCCGACACATGCGATGCCCGTCTGGTGTGGGAGCCGCGCAGGGTCGTGCCGACCTACGCGGTGCCCGCCACGGCGGTGGCGGCACGACTGCTTCCCGCAGGCGCGGAATCGGGCGACGAAACAGACTCCGGCTTCCTGTTGCCCGGCATCAGTGATCGCCCTGTGCTCGATCCGTCGGTCCCGTTCGCCGTGCATACCTGTGCCGGAACGACATTCGACGTCATCGCCGGCGACGAGACAGCGGGACGGGCGGCGTTCCGGCCCGACGATCCAGACCTCGCCGACCATGTCATCCTCGAATTCGATGCATTCGAGTGGCGCGAAGAGGATGAGCCGATCGTGAGTCATCCGCACGACCCGTTCGGCCGGATCGACGTGCTGCGCAGCAGCAGGCACGTCCGCATCGAACACGACGGCACCGTGCTGGCCGAATCATCAAGGCCCATGGTGCTATTCGAGACGCTTCTTCCGGTGCGGTTCTATCTGCCCCGTGAAGACGTCGCGGTCCCGCTCGAGCCGAGCGACACGGCCAGCTACTGTGCGTACAAGGGCCGTGCTTCTTACTTCTCGGTGCCGGGCGGTCCGCGGGACATCGCGTGGACCTATCGCGAGCCCCTGCACGACGCCGAACAGGTGTGCGACCACATCTGCTTTTTCGACGAGCGCGTCGACGTCATCGTCGATGGTGAGCGGCGTGCGAGGCCGGTCACACCGTGGACCGGCCCATCGGATGTTTCGTCGGACGGGTGATGCGGCAACCCTGTTGACGGCTCGAATGAGTCGGGTGCGCATATTCCCCGGTCAGCGAGCCGAATCCACGATTGACAAGGAGTAGTTGCATGAGGAAGTGGACGAAGATCACAACCACATCGGCCGGTGCACTTGCCGTGGCAGCCGCTGGTTTTGGTGGCGCTGCGAGCGCGTCCGCTGCCCCGATGATGGCGCAGTTCGGTACCGCACAGCCGCTCAACGACGGCCTGGCCGTCAGCGAGTACACGGTTGAGGATCTCAAGCCGAGTAACGACGTCGTGAACGTGCCGGTCTCCGGCCAGCTGTATGAGGCCAACGTTACGGTCGATGCCAAGCAGGGCACCGTTACGCCGGCGATCCCGTTCTTCAACGCGCGTGCGGACAACGGACAGAACTATCGAGTGCTCTTCGAGGCGCCCGCCCCTGAGGCCATCAGCGGCATGCCGCTGACGCAGGGCCACGAGTCGACCGGCAAGATCTACTTCGACGTCACCGGCGCGAAGCCGACCACCGTCGCCTACAACGACGCGGTCACCGACCGGCTCGTGTGGAGCGCATAACTGAATTCGCGCGGAAGGCCAGCGGGTAACTCCGCTGGCCTTCTGGCTTTTCGTCACAACCGTGCAGGTTTCACCGCCGGAATTGCGGGCATCACGGGATCATGCGAGCAGTCACATGGCAGGGCAGGCGGAAGGTCACCGTCGAGAACGTGCCCGATCCGACCATCAAAGACGCCTCCGACGCCATCATCAGGGTGACGAGCACCAATATCTGCGGCTCCGACCTGCACCTCTACGAGGTTCTCGGCGCGTTCATGTCGCCCGGTGACGTGCTCGGCCACGAAGCGATGGGCATCGTCGAGGAGGTCGGCGGGGAGACCGGTGATCTTCAGGTCGGCGACCGTGTCGTGATCCCGTTCAACATCTCCTGCGGCCACTGCTTCATGTGCGGCCAGGGGCTCCAAAGCCAGTGCGAGACAACGCAGAACCGCGACCAGGGCACCGGCGCCGCGCTCTTCGGCTACTCCAAGCTCTACGGCGAGGTAGCGGGCGGGCAGGCCGAATACCTGCGCGTGCCACAGGCCCAGTACACGCACATCAAGGTGCCGCACGACGGCCCCGACGAACGCTACGTCTACCTGTCCGATGTGCTTCCGACCGCATGGCAGGCGGTGGAATATGCGAATGTGCCGGAGGGCGGAACCCTGGTGATCCTCGGGCTCGGGCCGATCGGCTCCATGGCGTGCAAGGTCGCCCACCAGCGCCACGATTGCCGCGTCATCGGCGTCGACATGGTCCCCGACCGGCTGCAGCGTGCCAGGGCGATGTGTTCCGACGTCATCGACATGACCCTCGATGATCCTGTTGCGGTCGTGCGCGACGCGACTGAGGGCCGCGGCGCCGATTCGGTCATCGACGCAGTCGGGATGGAGGCCCATGGTTCGCCGATCGCCACCGCCGCGCAGACCGCGGCGGGCTTCCTGCCGGCCCCGGTGGGGCGGGTCATGATGAAGAACGCGGGCGTCGACCGGCTGGCCGCACTGAACTCTGCGATCGCCATGGTTCGCCGCGGCGGCACCATCTCGCTGTCGGGTGTGTACGGGGGCGCCGCCGACCCGATCAACATGATGACGCTGTTCGACAAGCAGATTCAGCTGCGGATGGGCCAGGCGAACGTCAAGCGGTGGGTGCCCGACCTTCTGCCGCTGCTGACCGACGACGATCCGCTCGGCACCGAGTCGTTCGCTACCCACCGGCTACCGCTCGATGCCGCGCCCGATGCCTACGAGAAGTTCCAGAAAAAGCAGGACGGAATGATCAAGGTCGTGCTTACACCTTGAGCTGCGGTTGAGGGACCGGCGCCCGGGGCATACCTCATCCATGGATCAATCCGAAGCGCCGATCCTCGACGCCCTCGTCGACTACCGCAAAGCGAATCGGTATGGATTCACGCCGCCCGGACACCGGCAGGGGCGCGGTGCCGACGACAGGGTGCTGAGCGTGCTGGGGCGCGAACCGTTTCACGACGATCTTCTCGCGTCCGGAGGACTCGACGATCGCCACACCCGGGGCAAATTCCTGAAGAGGGCCGAAGATCTGATGGCCCACGCCGTCGGCGCCGACTCCGCGTTTTTCTCGACATGCGGAAGTTCGCTCTCGGTCAAGGCCGCAATGATGGCCGTCGCAGGCGGCAACGAGGGCGGGTTGCTGCTGAGCAGAGACAGCCACAAGTCGATAGTGGCCGGGCTGATCTTCTCCGGCGTGCAGCCGCGGTGGGTCAGGCCGCGCTGGGATGCCGAGCGCCACATCTCCCATCCCCCCTCTCCCGACGACGTCGACGCCGCATGGGAGCGCTACCCCGACGCGGCGGGCGCACTGATCGTCAGCCCCAGCCCGTACGGCACGTGCGCGGACATCGAGGACATCGCCGCGGTGTGTCATGACCGCGGCAAGCCGTTGATCGTCGACGAGGCCTGGGGCGCCCACCTCCCATTTCACGAGGGCCTGCCGACCTGGGCGATGGACGCGGGCGCCGACGTCTGCGTGGTGAGCGTGCACAAGATGGGCGCCGGGTTCGAGCAGGGCTCCGTGTTCCACCTGCAGGGCGACCTCGTGGACTCAGACCGGCTGTCGGCATGCGCCGACCTGCTGATGACGACGAGCCCGAACGTGATGGTGTACGCGGCGATCGACGGCTGGCGCCGCCAGATGGTGCAGCAGGGCCGCGGTTTACTCGGCGCCGCACTGGATCTCGCAGGCAACCTGCGCGACGAGATCGAGCTGATCCCCGACCTTCAGGTGCTCGACGACGAGTTGATCGGGGTGGAGGCCAGCCACGACCTGGACTGCCTGCAGGTGCTGATGGACCTGTCGGCGACCGGTACCTCGGGCTACCAGGCCGCCGACTGGCTTCGGCAGAACAAGCAGATCGACGTCGGGATGGCCGACCACCGCCGGATCCTGGCCACGATGTCGTTCGCCGACGACAGGTCGACAGCCGATCGTCTACTTGATGCGCTGTGGGACTGGCGCAAGGCCGCTCGCGACTTCGATTCGCCGCCGCGCATCGCGTTGCCCTCTCCCACCGAGATCGAACTCGACAGCGTGCAGCTGCCCCGCGACGCGTTCTTCGGCCCCGTCGAGATGGTGCCCACGAACGAGGCGGCCGGACGGATAGCCGCTGAGCAGATCACGCCTTACCCGCCCGGTATCCCAGCGGTGGTTCCCGGCGAGCGGCTCAACGATGCCGTCATCGACTATCTGCGTACCGGTCTGGCGGCGGGCATGACGTGTCCCGATCCAGCCGATCCTTCGCTGCAGAAGTTCCGAGTCGTCGCATGAAGTTACCGATACCCCTGGTTTCGACTCGCGCGATTCTGGCAACATTACCGGCGAGTTAGGAACTTTCCTTCGAGACTCACCAGGTGGGGAAGATGACGGGTTCGACGGAGATTTCGTTTGTTGCCGCCGCAGGCACCGAGGGTGGTGGCGCCGCGATCGGCCAAGTGATCGGCATGACGGTGGTGGCGGTGGTCATCGGGGCGCTGCTGTGCTGGCTCGGTTATATGCACCGAACACGCAAGATCACCTGGGTGAACAGCGTCGCGGAATATGCAGGTCGCAAATTCAAGCGGGCGCCGTGGGTCGCCGTGCCGATGGCACTCTTCATCGGGACGCTCATTTGCGCGCTGTTCGGCTTCATCTGGGACGTCAGCCTGCACATCGGCAAGGGCCGCGACCCCGGGCCACTGGCCAACCCGGCGCACTACTTCATCCTGGTCGGCCTGTTCCTGCTCTTCGTCGCGGGCTGCGCGGCGATCGTACTGCCCTATGAGAAGCCTGGCCCGTTCGCGATTCGGATAACTAAGGACTGGTACGCGCCGGTCGGCGGTTTCCTGATGGCCGGCTGCGGCCTGTACGCGCTGACCGGCTTCCCTCTCGACGACGTTTGGCACCGCATATTCGGCCAGGACGTCACGCTGTGGGGACCGACCCACCTGATGATGATCGGCGGCGCCGGGTTCTCGACGATCTCTGCGCTGCTCCTCGACTACGAGGGCGAGCGGGCGATGGGCCCCGACAAGCCCAAGGATGGCCCCTGGCTGAAGTCCGTCAAATACCTCGGCTTCGGCGGCATCATCATCGGCTTGTCGGTGTTCCAGATCGAGTTCGACTTCGGCGTACCGCAGTTCCGCCAGGTGTTCGAACCGATGCTGATCGCAGCGGCAGGCGCGTTCGGTCTCGTCGCGGCTCGCATGATGCTCGGCCGTGGCGCCGCGATCCTGGCAGCGCTGTTCGCGATCGTCCTGCGCGGCCTCGTCGCGCTTGTGGTCGGGCCGGTGCTCGGTTCGCCGATCAACTGGTTCGCGCTGTACCTCGGCGCGGCGGTCGTGGTCGAAGTCATCGCCTTCACGCCGATCTTCAAGCGCCCCATCCTTTTCGGAGCGGTCTGCGGCCTCGGTGTCAGCACCGTCGGGCTGTGGCTGGAATCGTTTTGGATCGACGCCGTCTACCAGTACCCGTGGCCGTCGAGCATTTGGCCGGAGGCCTTGATGATGGCCGTTCCGGTCGCGGTGCTGACAGGTGCCTGCGGGGCGATGCTCGGCATGGTGCTCACCGACCAGCGCCTGCCTGCCCGCGCCATCTCCATCGGGCTCGTCGCGCTGACGGTGTTGGTCATCGGCGGCGCAACCGCCAACGGACTGCGCTATGAGGTTCCCCATAACGCCACCGCCACGATGACGCTGACGGAGGTGCCCGGCTCGGGCGACAAACGCAAGGTGACCGCGGACGTGCGGATCAACCCGCCGAACCTTATCAGCGATGACCCGAATTGGGTTTCGGTGCTCGGCTGGCAGGGTGGTCTGGCCAACGAGCGCGGCATCTTCATCGACCACCTCGAAAAACTCGGGCCCGGCCACTACCGCTCGACGCAGCCCATGCCGGCGTACGGGAAGTGGAAGACGCTGCTACGGGTGCATGACGGCAGGATCCTGACCGCCGTCCCGATCTTCCTCGCAGGCGACCCGGGTATCGGCGCGCCAGAAATCCCTGCGCAGCCGACGATGACGCGACCGTTCGTCGCCGAGATCACCATCCTGCAGCGGGAGCGCAACCCGGACACGCCGATGGTGCTGTGGACCATCGGCGGCATCGTGGTGCTCGCCTGCACCCTCATCATGATCGGCGGCCTGACATGGGGCGCGGGCCGCATCAACAGGGCCCAACCCACCGACACCAAGACGGAGCTTCAACCATCGGCACAGGCCTGACCGCTTCGCCGGACATCGTCATCCTGGCCCATCACGGCCTGCTGCTTGCGATTCCGGCGTTCGTCCCGGCGTTCGGCGTCGCCGGTGTCATCGCGTACATCGCGATCAAGGATCGGAGGAACAGAGACGAGCCTCACAGTGGGCAGACAGGATCGAGCAACAAAGATGGATCCTCGTGACTTCAACTCATCGTGATAGCGCCGTTCTCGCCGTGTTCGCCGCCGCGGTGCTGCTGACCGCGGGCTGTGGTGGCGGATCCAACAACTCCGCGGGTTCGTCCCCGTCCACCGCGCCGTCGACGGTCAGCCCGTCGGACATGCAGAACCAACAGGCACCCCCCAACCGGCTCGACATCGACGTCACCATCAAGGGCGGCAACGTCGATCCGACCAACGCCCAACTCCAGGCGAAGGTCAAGGAGCCGATCGTCGTTCGGGTCAACAGCGACTCGGCCGACGAGCTGCACGTGCACTCGACGCCCGACCACACCTTCGAGATCGAGCCGAACAAGGCCATGCAGTTCCAGTTCTCGGTGGACGTGCCGGGCAACGTGGACATCGAGCTGCACCATTCGAACAAGACCGTCGCCACCGTCTCAGTGCAGCCGTGAGCGATCACCCCGCCGCGGTGCTGGCCCATGGCCTCGGCGGGTCGACGGATCTCCCCATCCCCTACGCGTATGCCCTCATCGGGGCCGCATGGGCGCTGACCTTCACCTTCGCCGTCGTCGCATTCGCGTGGAAGAAGCCACGATTCGATCCCGCCAAGGACGGGCGCGCTTTGCCGCGATGGGTGACCACGGTAGTGGATGCGCCCGCCGCCCGATGGGCGCTGGCGGCGGCGGGTCTGCTGTTCGCGGGCTGGGTGGCGATGGCCGCATTGTTCGGCAAGCCCGAGAACAACCCGGTGGCCGGCGTCTTCTACGTGTTGATGTGGATCGGCCTGGTGGCGGCGTCACTGGCGATCGGGCCGATATGGAAAGCGGTGTCTCCGGTTCGCGCGGTGTATCGGCTGCTGCGCACGGCGCGGCTGCCCGCCGGGCGCGGATACCCCAAACGGCTGGGATATTGGCCCGCGGTGCTCGGGTTGTTCGCGTTCGTGTGGCTGGAACTCGCCAGCCCCGACCCCGGGTCGCTGGGCGCGATCAAGCTCTGGCTCTTGGCATACGTCGTCATCACGTTGACGGGCGCGGTCGTCTGCGGCGACCAGTGGTTCGGCCGCGCCGACCCGTTCGAGGCGTACAGCGTGGTCGCGTCGCGGTTCTCGCTGTTTCGCCGCAACCCGAACTCCTGCCTCATCGAAATCGGCAACCCCTTCGACCACCTGCTGTCGCTGCCGATCCGGCCGGGAACGGTGACCATGCTCGCGGTGCTGCTCGGATCGACGGCGTTCGACAGCTTTTCGGCGTCGCCCGACTGGCGCAACTTCGTCGACCACTACGCCCACTCCGCCCCGGCCACCAGCCTGATGCGGACGGTCGGCCTACTGGTCTTCGTGACGATCGTGGTGGTCACATTCTCGTTGGCGGCTCGCACCACCGGCGGTGTCGATAGAAGTGGCCGGCGGGAATTGCCCGGGTTGATGGCGCATTCGCTCATTCCGATCGTGCTCGGCTACATGTTCGCCCACTACCTGTCGTATCTGGTGGAGAGGGGACAGCAGACGATCATCGGCCTCGCCGACCCGCTGGGCCACGGCTGGAATCTACTGGGTAACGCGCAGGTGAATTACGTTCTGTCGCTTCACCCTTCGGTGCTGGCCACCATCAAGGTCTGTTGTGTGGTCGGCGGCCACGTGGCCGGTGTGGTGGCCGCCCACGACCGGGCTCTGCGCGTGCTGCCGACGGGATATCAACTGACAGGTCAACTGGCGATGATGCTGGTGATGGTCGGCTACACATTCACAGGGCTCTATCTGCTTTTCGGTGGGTGACTAAACGCTTGATCGCCCCATAACTTTTCGCTTGGTCCCGTACATTGACGTGGTGCCGGGCGACGACACTATCGAACAAGCTCTAGCCGGGGGTTCGCCGCAACGGGTCGGGTGGTTCCGCTACTACTTCGCAGACGAGCGATGGGAGTGGTCGGAACAGGTGCAGAGGCTGCACGGCTACGAGCCAGGCACAGTCATGCCGACCACCGAGTTGGTGCTGTCACACAAGCATCCCGACGACTACGTACAGGTCGCCGCGACGCTCGAGGACATCCGGCGCACGCACCGGACGTTCAGCACCCGTCACCGCATCATCGACACCAAGCAGGTCGTGCACGACGTCATCGTGATCGGCGACCAGCTTTACGACTACGACGGCGACGTGATCGGCACCCATGGCTTCTATGTCGACGTGACGGAGACGGGCCGGATGCGTGACGACCTGGTCAGCGCCGCTGTCGCCGAAATCGCCGAGAACCGCGCCGCCATCGAGCAGGCGAAGGGCATGCTGATGCTGATCTACCGGATCAGCGACGACTCGGCCTTCGAACTGCTGAAGTGGCGCTCGCAGGAAACCAACGTCAAGCTTCGCGTGCTGGCCGATCAGGTCATCACCGACTTCGGCGAGCTGACCTACGAGGAGACCCTGCCACCGCGTGCGACGTTCGACCACCTGCTGCTGACCGCGCACCTGCGGACGGCCACGGCCACCAGGACCGCGTCATAGGGCAACGCATGCGTGCGCTCCTCATCGTCGACGTGCAGAACGACTTCTGCGAGGGTGGCTCTCTGGAAGTCGTTGGCGGCCAATCGGTCGCCCGCGCGATCAGTGAGTTCCTCGCCGTCCCCCGCGACTACGCGCACATCGTGGCGACCAAGGATTTCCATATCGATCCCGGCGATCACTTCTCCAGCCATCCCGACTTCGCGGCGTCCTGGCCCCCACACTGTGTGGTCGGCACGGCAGGCGCCGACTTCCACCCGGAGTTCGACCCCTCACTTGTCGAAGCCGTGTTCACCAAGGGTGGCTACGAGGCGGCATACAGCGGCTTCGAGGGCGTCGACGAGGCGGGCACGCGGCTCGCGGACTGGCTGCGGCAACGCGACGTCGGCGAGGTCGACATCGTGGGCATCGCCACGGACTACTGCGTGCTGGCGACCGCAACCGATGCCATCGAGGCGGGGTTCGCCACCCGCGTGCTGCTGAATCTCACCGCGGGCGTCGCAGACGAGTCGAGCGCGAAGGCCGTCGCCGACATGCGCGCGGCCGGCGTCGAGGTCACGGACGCTACGGCCTGACGCTATGCGCCGCCCGTCCATTTCGGTGGACGTCCTTCCCGGAACGCGCGCACCCCTTCCTTGGCGTCGTCCAGGCCCATCAGTTTCAGGTGTATCTCCGTTTCGCGGGCCCCGACAGCGGCGCGGTCCAGGTCGAACGAATCCCACAGCAGCCGCTTGCTGGCCGCCACCGAGGCGGGCGCGGCGTTCTCGGCGATGTCGTGGGCCATGTCGAGCGCCGCGGGCAGCACATCGTCGGCGTCGAGCACGCGGCTGCCGAGCCCGAGCGCCACCGCACGGTGTCCGTCGAAAATGGCTCCGCTCAAGAGAATCTCGGCCGCGTTGGACAGCCCCACCAGGCGTGGCAGGACCCAGTGCGAGTACGCGTCGCCGATCATTCCGCGCCGAACCTGAACGACGCCGTATCGCGCGTCGGCGGCGAAGTACCGTATGTCGCACTGCAGAGCCAGGGTCAGGCCCAACCCGATGGCGTGCCCGTTGACGGCGGCGATGACCGGCTTGGACAGCGTCCACGCGGCCACATCGATGCCGGCCGCGCTGAACGACTGCCCGGGCTCGGTGAAGGTCCGCTCGCCCGCGCCCAGGTCGGCGCCGGCGCAGAACGCGGGTGGGGTGCCCGTCAGCACGATGGCGCGGACGGCGTCATCGCGGTCGCATCGCAGGTAAGCGTCGGCCAGCTCCTCGCGCATGCCGTCGCCGACGGCGTTGCGCTGCCGCGGCCGGTTCAGCGTGATAGTTGCCACACCGTGGTCGAGTTCCAGCAGCAAACTGCGGTATCGGGCCCCAGATTCGTTTGGTTGTGATGGTCGCGCATTGGGCACCCCCGTATCGTCGCCTTGGCCCGCCCGTTCGTCACGTCATTGGAGCAGCAACTTTGACCCAAGCCGCCACACCGCCACCGGTTCAGCAGGAGATCTGGCCCGGTAAGGCCTATCCGCTGGGTGCCACCTACGACGGCTCCGGCACCAACTTCGCCGTCTTCAGCGAGGCCGCCGAGCGCGTCGAACTCTGCCTGTTCGACGCCGACGGCGCCGAGACACGGCTGACGCTGCCAGAGGTGGATGGCTTCGTTTGGCACGGCTTCATCCCGAACATCGAGCCCGGGCAACGCTACGGCTACCGGGTGTACGGCCCGAACGACCCGCGCGCGGGCCAGCGGTGCAATCCGAACAAGCTGCTGCTGGACCCCTACGCGAAGGCCATCGACGGCAGCTTCGAATGGGACCAGTCGCTGTTCGGCTACAACTTCGGTGATCCCGACAGCCGCAATGACGACGACTCGGCGGCGGGCATGCCGAAATGTGTCGTGATCAACCCGTTCTTCGACTGGGGCGTCGACCGGCCGCCGAGCCACGAGTACGCCGACACGGTCATCTACGAGGCGCACGTGCGAGGGCTGACCCAGACGCACCCAGACATCCCGGAGAACATTCGCGGCACCTACGCCGCCGTCGCTCATCCGGTGATCATCGAGCACCTGAAGTCGTTGAGCATCAACGCAATCGAGCTCATGCCCGTGCACCACTTCGCCAACGACTCCACGCTGATCGACAAGGGCCTTTCCAACTACTGGGGCTACAACACCATCGCCTTCTTCGCCCCGGACTCCAAGTACAGCTCGAGCCCGAATCCCGGTGGTCAGGTGCAGGAGTTCAAAGCCATGGTCAGGGCGCTGCACGAGGCGGATATCGAGGTGATTCTCGACGTGGTCTACAACCACACCGCCGAGGGCAATCACCTGGGCCCGACGCTGTCGATGCGGGGAACCGACAATGCCGCCTATTACCATCTCGTCGACGACGACAAGCGCTACTACATGGACTACACGGGGACCGGCAACAGCCTCAACGTCCGTCACCCGCACGCGCTGCAGCTGATCATGGACTCATTGCGGTACTGGGTGACCGAGATGCACGTCGACGGGTTCCGGTTCGACCTGGCGTCGACGCTGGCCCGCGAGTTCTACGACGTCGACCGCCTTGCCACGTTCTTCGAACTCGTGCAACAGGATCCGACGGTCAGCCAGGTCAAGCTGATCGCCGAGCCGTGGGACGTCGGACCCGGCGGCTACCAGGTCGGCAACTTCCCGCCGCAGTGGACGGAGTGGAACGGCAAGTACCGCGACACCGTGCGGGACTACTGGCGCGGCGAGCCAGCGACGCTCGACGAGTTTGCCTCCCGGCTTACCGGATCCGCCGACCTCTACGAGCACACCGGTCGCAGGCCGGTGGCATCGATCAACTTCATCATCGCGCACGACGGCTTCACGCTGCGGGACCTGGTGTCCTACAACGAGAAGCACAACGAAGCGAACAAAGAGGACAACAAAGACGGCGAAAGCCACAATCGCTCGTGGAACTGCGGCGTCGAGGGCCCGACCGACGACAAGGCGATCAACGCGTTGCGGGCCAGGCAACAGCGCAACTTCCTCACCACACTGCTTCTGTCGCAGGGTGTTCCGATGATCGCGCACGGCGACGAGCTCGGCAGGACACAGAGCGGCAACAACAACGTCTACTGCCAGGACAACGAGCTGTCATGGGTCGACTGGAAAAACGCCGACAACACGCTCATCGAGTTCACCCGCGCTGTGTCCGGCCTGCGGGCCGCGCACCCCGTGTTCCGCAGGCGACGCTTCTTCAGCGGACAAACCGTACGGCGGCGCGGCGGTGGCGCAGGCGTGCCCGACATCGCCTGGTTCGCGCCTGACGGATCCGAGATGACCGACGAGGACTGGGAGTCCGGCTTCGCGAAGTCGCTCGGGGTGTACCTGAACGGTTACGGCATCCCGGATCGCGATGTGCGCGGCCAGCGGGTGACCGACGACTCGTTCGTGTTGTTCTTCAACGCCCACTACGAGCCGATCGACTTCACGCTGCCCCAAAAGGAATTCGGCGCATCCTGGGTTCCGGTGATCTACACCGCCGACGACGTCGTCGAGGAGTCCAAGCCGCAGGACGCGGGCGCGACGATCACGATCGAAGCGCGCTCAGTGATGGTGCTGCAAGCTCACTCGACGACGTCGTAGAACGAGTCGCCGTCCTCCGGCGTCCCATCGATCTGTCCGCGCTCACGGCCGTGCTGCTGGGTGTCCAGCTCGTCGAGTTTGTCGTCGGGCATCGATTCGGTGTCCGATGTCGTGTCGTCGGCGTCGCGCGGGTCGATGTCGTCGGGGCTGACATCGGGCTCTTCCTCTGAAAGACGTTCGTCGAGGCTTTCGTCCACGCCCGCGTCGATCCACTTCTCGGGCGGATCGACCACCTCGTCGCCGTCGTCGTTGCGCACCTCGTCGGAGTCGAGGGCCTCTTCGGGTGTCAGCGGGAAGTCGTCGGAGACGTCGCGTGCCATGCCCCCATGTTGCCCGACATCAGACACCGCTAAACAGTGCCGCCCACATCGAGCTCGGGACGGCGTTGCGAGTTGCCTAGCGCGGTTGGCGACCGTAACCCGAGTTAGCCGAATTCATCGCCCATACCAGGCAGTATGGTAGGTTTAGCTCGCTGAAGCAGCCGTGGTCGCATACGGCACCGAGGGGTGCCGCCGGCCGGGCGGGCTGGAAGTAGAAGCCGAAGAGCGGCGGTGACTACCGGTGGCCACGGTTGCAACAGCACTTCATCCAGGCCGGTAGTTCATTGATTAGATTACCGTTGCTAAATTCCGCAGATGTCGAACACCGGTCGCCGTATGCTGCGGTCCATGACGTCGCCGCGCGGTGCCGGCCGCCGGCTTTCCGTTGACGACTGGATCCAGGCCGGGTTCGCCATCCTTGCCGACGGCGGCCCCAACGCGTTGCGTGTGGATCGGCTCTGCGAGCGCCTCGGCGTCACCAAGGGCAGCTTCTACTGGCACTTCGCCGACCTGCACGCCTACCGAACCGCTCTCATCGAGGCCTGGGGCAGCCTGCACGACCAGGACCGCCAGCGATTCGAGAACTCGTCGGGGATCGAGCCCCGGCAACGGCTGACGTACATGATGCGGGCGGTGGTGGAACCCGAGCAGTGGGCGCTCGAACGGGCCATGCGGGTGTGGGCGTTGACCGACGACGAGGTGGCCGCGAACGTGCGGAAAAGCGACGGTCGGGTGCTGCGGGCGGTGTACCGGGCGTTCGTCGACGCCGGGTTCGACACAGACGGGGCCGCCGTCCGCGCCGCCGCCTTCTTCGGTGCGGGAATGGGCGTGCTGCACGGTTCGAGCCCCAACGACGCATCCCCCGAAATGCATGAGCGGTTTCTGGACTTCGTGCTGCGGCCCTAGCCCGACGGCTTCACGCCCGTCTTCTCGTCCAGGTACTGCAGCAGGTCGTGGGCGGCAAGCTCGACGTCTTTGTGCCGCCATTCCGAGGCGCGGTAGACGCAGGCGATCAGGCCGGTGCGGTGGATCCTGCGAAGGTCGCCGTAGACGAACGCGTAGCGCGCCTTCGTGTGGTCCTGTGCACCGTCGGTGAGGCCGAGGTGCCATTCGGCGTATTCGTCCCACGAGTGGTTCTCCAGATACGAGTTCTGCGCATCGGCGCGCGGTTGCACCTGCCCCCAGTCGCTGTCCAGCACGTACTGTCGAGCGTCGATCAATTTCCGCGCCTTTGTCACCGCGGGCTTGTTCACCACGTACTTGGCCATACGTATGGATACCCGTTATGCCACGGCGACCCGTTCACGCTGCATCACCTCCGTGGCCGCGCGTTCTCCGGAGCGCACCGCGCCGTCCACCCATCCGCACATGACCGCCGAGCTTTCCGTGCCCGCCCAGTGGATGCGACCGCACGGCTCACGCAGCGCAGGCCCGAACTCGGTGAGCACGCCCGGCGGTGCGTGGCTGATCATTCCGCCCCCCGAATAGCGTTCGGTGGTCCAGTTCTGCTCGATGTAGTCCACCGGCGAACTCGCCTTGGCGCCAAAGCGTTTCGCCAGCTCCTCGAGGACGATGGTGCGACGCTCATTCGCCGCCTTGGCGCACAATTCCCTCGCGACCGGTCCTTCCACGATCACGCACAGCACGCCTGGGCTGGCGGTGTCGGTGCAGGCGTCGATGGTGACCGGGGCAGGTGTCCCCGGTGCGGCCGACTGGCCGGACAGCCCGTCGTCGCGCCAGAACGGCCCGTCGTAGACGATGTTGATCTTGTAGATGGCCCCGCTCGGCATGCGCTGTTGAAGGAGTGATCTGTCGACGGGAAGCATTGGCTCGTAATGGATTTGGCTGGCGATCGCGATCGGCACCGCAACGACGGCGCGGCGGGCCCGTACCGTCATGTCCTCGGCGCGAACCGTCACGCCGTCGTCGTCCTGGTCGATCCGCCGCACCGGTTGGGCAAGGTGCAGCGAATCGCCGACCTCCGCGGCGATCGGCCCGTACACCGCGCCCATTCCGCCGACGATGCGGGAGTCCTGCGAGCCGCCCTCGACGCCGAACACGAATTCGGGTCCACCGCCCGACGCCATCTGATGCAGCGCGAACAGCAGCGAGACCTCCGACGTGTCACTGGTGTAGGTGCCGCCGATGGCCGTCTCCAGCAGATCGCGGGCGGCCGGCGAGCGCACGTGGTGGTCCAGCCACTGCGCGACGGTGATGCTGTCCCACTTGCCGGCCTTTCTGGCGTCCCACGGCGCATCGAGCGGAATCGTCTTGCACATCTTGGCCAGCTCGAGGAAGGCCGTGCCGAGGTTCACCGTCGCGAACGGGTTCAGCGACCGCGGCACGAGGCCTTTGTAGCGGAACTGCTTGCCGTTGATGACCATCATCGCCTCGCCGCCTGCGTACTGCTTGTAGCTCCGCACGCCGAACTCGTCCAGAAGCGCATGGATGCGGTCCTGCCCGGGTCCGATCCAGGCGCCGCCGCGGTCGATCCACGAACCGTCGGCACGTACTTCGGTGAAGGTCCGCCCGCCCACCCTGTCGCGGGCCTCGAGCAGCGCCACCGAATGCCCGCCCTGCTTGAGCCGCAACGCAGCGGTGAGGCCGGCGAAGCCTGCTCCGACTACGCAAAAGTCCACGTCAGCCATGATGGGATGGTCCACCTACGGCAACCACCGCGCGCGCTTTTGGCAAATTTTTACGACAACGTCAACAAATCAGCCCACAATCCGCGCGATCGACCTCAGCGGGATTCGCAGCCACGTCGGGCGATACCGCGACTCGTAGGCCGCCTCGTACACCGCCTTGTCGAGCTCATAGGCCGAGAGCAAGGTGCCGTTGTCGCGCGGGTCGGTTCCCGACACCGCGGCATACCCCTCGCAGAACGATGCGCTGTTGCGGTCCACCCATTCGCGGGCGCGGGCGGCCAGTTGTCTGCCGCGGTCGTCGTCCTCGGCCTGTTCCATCAGCCGCTGGTAGGCGGCGTACTCGAACGACCGCAGCACGCCCGCGACGTCGCGCGCCGCCGAGTCCGGCCGCCTGCGCTCGTCGAGCGGTTGACCCGGCTCGCCCTCGAAGTCGATCAGCAGCCATCTCTGCGGGGTGCGCAGCACCTGACCCAGATGCAGGTCGCCGTGCACGCGCTGAACGACGATGGTCTCCTCCGCGAGCTTGCGGTAGCGCTCCTCGATCAGCGGCACGTACCGCTCGAGGTCGGGAACCGAGGCGGCCGCCGACGACAGCCGTTCCAGCACGGTGCCGGTCGGGAACGCGACGGTCGAGGTGCCGAGTTCGGCGGCCAGCGACGCGTGCACCGAGGCGACGGCCTCGCCGAGCCGGAAGGACTCGCCCGCGAAATCGCCGCCCACCTGGTCGGCGTACAGGTCGCCCTCGGCGAACAGGTCGCGGGTGCTTGCGGTCGCCATGTCCCAGCCCTCGGCCGAGTTGGCCGCGAACTCGGTCAGCGCGCCGAGCGCACACGGTTCTCCGCCCTCGCCGTCCCACGAGGTCTCATACGAGCCCAGTAACCGGGCCACGTGCTCATTGCCGGCGTGTGCAAGCACCCGGTTCAGTTCGATGTCCGGGTTGATGCCGGGCGTGATGCGGCGAAAGACCTTGAAGATGGCCTGATCGGAGAACACGACGCTGGTGTTGCTCTGCTCGGCACCCGAGACGCGCGGCGCCGCATCGAGCGGAAGCGTCACGTCGGATTCCTTGTCGAACCGCAGGTCGCCGATCCTGGCCGACGAATCGACCAGCGACAGCAGGAAGGTCGCGGCGGTGGCGTCGTAGAGCGCGTCGTAGGCGGTACGGTCGCCGTCGGCGCCGATCCTCGCGACGTCGGTGTACTCGTCGATCGGGCCTGAGTCCCAACGCACGATCACCTGATAGCGCTCCGAGGAGCCGTCGGTGTAGGCGACGTCCAACAACACAAGGTCGAGGTCGTCGCGAAGGCCGACCACCGTCGACGCCTCGATCGAGGACACCTCGCGGCTGCGGCCGGCGTACCAGCGCTGTTCGGGCAGCCACTCGGACCACGGCAGGTTTGCAGACTGGCTCATGGCGCCTCCTCCGGCGCAGCTCGGTTCCAATTCAGCAGCGACGACGAACTGTCGCGCTGCGCTTCGACATTCACCGACTGGTAGCCGTCGATCGGGTCCTGCTCGACCACGCCGCCCTCGACGTGGCTGCCCTCGGTGGGGTCATGTTCGACTGCATCGTCGACGCCGATCCGCGCATTCGTCGAAGCATCCATCGACCTTCAAACCTACCCGCCCATCGGGAAATTGAATCTGCTCAGCGTGTCGCCAACGCATGGAGCAAAGTAGTGGATCCGATGGTGTAAAGGAACGGTTGAAACCGTCGCGGAACCGGGATACCGTTTGCGCGACCATGTCCCATTGTCAGGTGGCATTGGTCGTCATTAATTCTTCGACGAATCGAGTGGCCCTTGTCTGAGCCGAATGATGGTGAAGCTCCAGTAATCGTTGGTTTGTCTGATGCGGCAATGCATATGTATGCCGTTGCGATCGACGCTCTTCCCGACCCCAGCGATCCGGAGTTCCCTGATCGGGCAGGCGTGATCCTTTCGGGTCTGCGCAAATTGCAGGACTCACTTGCCGACGCCGCCAGCCGCAGCCGCGTGACCCCGTCGGTCATTGTCGCGCTCAGCGGTGTGCGCAGCCGCTTCGACGACCTGATGGCCACCGCGGCCAACGGCCCCGGCGCCACCCTCGGACAGCGCCTCTACATCGCGCGCGGCCGGGCCAAGCTCTCCACCAAGGAGGCGGCCAACGGCGTTGGGCTGCGCAAGGATCTCATCGAGGCCGTCGAAGCCGAAGAGCCGGTGCTCGAAGACGAGGCGTCGAGGATCAAGGACCTGATCGCCGCACTCGGCGGCTGACGCCGAAGTAAGCAGTCAGTTCGGTGCCAAGCGTTTGCGCGGCCCGTGCGCGGGTATCGGCTCGCGTCATGGACGGCAATATCGCCAACGCGGCGCTGTTCCGTGGGTTGGACGCGCGCGTCGCGGCTGACATGACCCGTCGGCTCCAACCGGTCGCCTTCGCTCCCGGGCAGGTGATATACGGCAGAGGCGATCTGGGCGCCGAGTTGTACATCCTCACCAACGGCAAAGTGAAACTGGGCTGCCACGCCGAAGACGGCAGGGAGAACCTGCTGTCCGTGATGGCCCCACCGGACATGTTCGGCGAGCTGTCGATCATCGATCCCGGACCACAGCCGTGGACCGCCACGGCGATCACCGTCGTGCGCGCGGTGGTGGTCGACCGGCCACAGCTGCTGGATTGGATCGCCGAGTGCCCCGAGATCGGGGACCGGCTGCTACGGATCCTCGCGCGACAGCTACGCCAGACCACCAACACGCTCGCCGACTTGATGTTCATCGACGCGCCCGCGCGAGTGGCCAAGCAACTGCTCGGGCTGGCCCAGCGGTTCGGCATCCGGGAGAACGGCGCGATGCGGGTGACGCATGACCTGACGCAGGAGGAGTTGGCCCAGCTCGTCGGTGCGACGAGGGAGACGGTCAATAAAGCGCTTTCGGATTTCAGCAGCCGCGGATGGATTCGCGTGGACGGCAAGAGCGTGCTGATATCGGACTCCGAGCGGCTGGCCCGCCGGGCGCACTGACTCCGGCTACGGCAGGTAGCGCGCCGCCGATGTCATTCGCACCACGCGGCCTGCACTGGCCTGCCGGTAGCCGATCACACTGCCGCCCAACGTCATCAGCAGGATGCCGGCAACCCCCGGCAGCGCCGCGCCCGCCATCTGTGGCAGCCCTGGGCTACGCAGATAGGTGGCGTATCCCTGCTGCCGCGGCGTCTCCCCCGCCATCGACTTCAGCGTGCCCGCAGCAGGCGCCGCCTGTGCGCCTTCGGTGCGCGCGGCCGAGTTGGGTGATCCCAGTTCGACGCCGACGCCTCGCGCGACGACCGAATCCGCACCGACCGCCGCACCAACCGTCGGAATTGATGGAAAGCGCGCCGCGGCGGGTGGCAGCAGGGGCACCGCGATGACCGGCGCCTGGAGCACGGGTGCGCCGCCGAAATCGGTGGGCTGGTAATCGCTACCACCGCCGCCGACACCGCCCGACACGTCGATGACCGGCTCCGGCGCGGGAGCCTCGGGAGCGGGGCCGCGGAAGGCGGGCGCAGGCATGGGCTCCGGTTCAGGTGGCGGAGGGTTGATGATCTCCTCGAACCGGGAAATGATCCTGGTCGTGTTCCACCAGCCACCGCCGCCGCGGCGCACCTCGAGGAGGTGGTAGAGGAACGGGTAGTCGACGACGGCGCCGGTCGACGCCTTGACGGTTTCGGGGTCGGGTGCGGGCTCGGGACTGGTGACGGCGGTGTTGTCGCCGGCGGGGGTCGTGGTGGTGTAGTCACTCCCCTCACCGCCGACCTCTGCATTGTTGAGTGAATCGGCGTCGGTTTCGCCGGAGTTGTTCTCTTCGGTTTCGCCACCGGGGACGGCGCCCTCAGTGCCGACATCGGGAGCTTCCGGACTCGCCTCGCGGTCATCACCGGGAGCCAGGTCCGGAGCGGGGGGGTCGGTCACCTCGCCGAAGGTGGTCGCCGTCGATTCGCTCGCGGTGACCTCGCTTTCCCGCGCCGCGCCGAATGTCGTCGGCGCAGGGGATGATTCGCCGGGGTGATGGCGCTTCCGCCATTCACCGACGACGCCGAGGATCCCATGGGGCCTGCCCAGGTGGTCGACGCCTTTGCCGGATTGTCCGTCGCGGCGGAGCGGACCCCAACCGGGAGTGTCCGCACTGGCCGGCCCCGCTGCGCTGGTCCCGAGCATGAGGCCGCCCACAAGCACGCCGGCACACGCCGCAACGCGTAACGCCGACACCCCCATAGACGCCTCATTCCCGTGAAAATCGCTGCTGACTAGGCATTTATCGTGAGGGGATTCTCGCACACTCCCCGCCATCCGTCGGTGGAATCTTTCCACGCTGGGCTTCGGCGGTCGCGCGTCGGACCGTCGCCCTTGGGTAGGGTTCTGACGTGGGATTTCGCGACCAACCGACGGCCGCCGAGGGCGCGCGCACCATCGCTGCGTCGACGAACACCGGCACGCTGGCGACGCTCACCGCGGACGGCGACCCGTGGGCCTCGTTCGTCAGCTACGGCCTGCTCGACGGCTCGCCGGTGCTGTGCCTCTCGAGCCTGGCCGAACATGGCCGCAACCTTGCCGGCGACCAGCGCGCGAGCATCGCGATCGTGGCGCCGAGCGTCGACCCCGATCCCCAGGCCCGAGCCAGGGTGACGCTGGCCGGCGTCGTAGCGCGGCCATCCGCCGGTGAACGCACCGCGGCGAGGGACGCCCATCTGGCGGCGGTGCCCGGCGCCGAGTACTACATCGACTTCAGCGACTTCGCGTTGTGGGTGCTTCGGGTCGAACGGTTTCGCTGGTACGGCGGCTACGGCCGGATGGACGTGGCCACCGGCGAGGCCTATCACGCTGCCGAACCCGACCCGGTCGCGCCGCACGCGGCCGCGGCGATCGCCCACCTCAACGCCGACCACGCCGACGCGCTGTGTGCGATGGCCAAGGTGCTCGGCGGCCGCCAGGATGCCACCGCCGCGACGTGCGAGGGAGCAGACCGCTACGGGCTCGAATTGAGGGTCAGCACGCCGCGAGGGATCGCCTACACGCGTGTCGGATATGCGGCGCCGATCGACTCCTACGATGATTTACGCTCGGCCACAGTCGAATTGATGCGACGCGCTACCATCAGCTCGTGACCGACCGCTCGGAGCACTGGCAAGCCGCCTTCGACCTGATCCGCACGCGCGGCCACGAACGTCGCGACGAGCCGTTCAAACTGGCCAGCGGTCAGCTCAGCCATGACTACATCGACGGCAAGTTCGCCGTCGACAACGGCGAACGCCTGACGGTCGTCAGCCGCGCGGTCGCCGAGCTCGCCGCCGACAACGGCATCGAGTTCGACGCCGTCGGCGGGCTGACCATGGGCGCGGACCCGCTGTCGCACGGCGTCGCGATGGTCACCGGCAAGGCGTGGTTCTCGGTGCGCAAGGAGCAGAAGCAGCGCGGCCGCGAGCAGTGGGTCGAGGGCACCCGGCTGGAGCCCGGCACCCGGGTGCTGCTGGTCGACGACGTCATCAGCACCGGCGGATCGACGGCGCTGGCGTTCGACCGGATCGAGCCGCTGGGTGTCGTTGTCACCGGGGTGATCCCGATGGTCGATCGCGGCGACGTCGCGACCAAGCTGTTCGCCGAGCGCAACGTGCCGTTCGTCGCCCTCGTCACCTACAAGGACCTCGGCATCGAGCCGATCAAACCGGTGTGACCGTCAACTCGTAAGAATTCGCTCGCTCGGCGTCAAGACGCCGTCAAGGGATCCCCGCTGGGGTGAATCCCGGCGCACGGTGGCGGTATGACACTGCTGGACCATCTGCCGTCCCTTCGTCAGGCCGCCACGCCCCGGATCGATCCGAGGATATGGCCGTTGTCCGCAACCGTCGACGACCTCGGCCGGCTCTGCGTGGGCGACGTGCCCCTCACCGAGATCGCCGACGAGTTCCGCACGCCGGCGTACGTTCTCGATGAAATGGATTTCCGCACCCGTTTGCAGCGTTATCACGCCGCACTGCCAGGCGTCGAGGTCGTATACGCGGCCAAGGCGCTGCTGTGCACCGACGTCGCACGCTGGGTGACGGAGGCGGGCGCAGGCCTCGACGTCAGCTCCGCGGGCGAGCTGGCGACAGCATTGGTGTCCGGTGCCGATCCGGCGCGAATCATCATGCACGGCAACGCAAAGTCGGTCGACGACCTCCGTGACGCGTCGGTGATCGGGGTCGGGCGCGTCGTCGTCGACTCGCTGATGGATATCGCCTACCTCAGCTGCGAAGCCCGCCGACCGTTACGCGTGCTGATCCGCGTCACACCCGATGTCGACATCCACGGCCACGCGGCGGTGACGACCGGCGTCAACGATCAGAAGTTCGGATTCACCCTCGGCGAGGGCCACGCCGACGACGCCGTGAAACGGATTCTGGACCACCCGCTGCTGACGCTCGCCGGGTTGCACTGCCACATCGGCTCGCAGATCACCGATGCCACGATGTTCGCAGAGGCGATCCGCAGGATGATCGCCACGATGGCCGATGTGCGGGCCAGTCACGGCGTCATCCTTCCCGAGCTGAACATCGGCGGCGGCCACGGCGTGCCCTATGTCAGCGGCGATCCCGAACTCGACCCCGCCGAGCTCTCCGATCTCATCGACGACGCGCTGGACTGGGCGTGCGCGGCCGAGCGGTTCCCCCGTCCCCGCATCGTCGTCGAGCCGGGCCGCGCGATCAGCGCGCGTGCGGGGGTGACGCTGTACCGAGTCGTCTCGGTGAAGTCGCAAACCGGCGGCCGCACATTCGTTGCCGTGGACGGCGGCATGTCCGACAACCCGCGCGTCAGCCTCTACGGCGCCAAATACACCGTGGCCCTTGCCAACCGGCACTCACCGGTGCCTGCACAGACCGTCACCGTCGCGGGCCGGCACTGCGAAGCAGGTGACGAGATCGCCCGCGATGTCGAACTGCCCGGCGACATCCACGCAGGCGACCTTCTGGCGGTGGCGTGCACCGGCGCGTATCACCACAGCATGGCGTCCAACTACAACATGGTGTGCCGTCCGCCGCTGATCGCGGTTCACCTCGGCCGGACCCGCGAGCTGGTGCGCCGCGAGACGATCGCCGATCTGCTTGCCCGCGACCGCGGATGGGCGAATCCGCGCCACGCGTTGCCCGCTTAGCCCGCGGCCTCGACCACCAGCACGCCGGTCGGCTCGACGCCGACGGTCACCGGGTCGCCCGGGCTGAACTCTCGCGCCGCCGAGCTTGCCATCTGCGCGCCGACGACCGTTCCGTCGGCCAGGGTGCAGAAGACGCGCGAGATCGGCCCGAGGAACGCCACCGACGTGACCGACGCGGTGCCGGACGGGTCGGCGGTGACGGTCACCGACTCGGGCCGCACCATGGCAAGACCGGCGCCGGAACCGATCGATCCCGGCAGTGCGGGCACCGACGAGCCGAGCAGTTTCGTCTGGCCGCCTGCCACCTCAGCGGGCACCTTGTTGTTGAGCCCGACGAACTCCGCGACAAACGGTGTCGCCGGGTGCGCGTACAGCTCGGCGGGCGCGGCGAGCTGTTCGAGCCTGCCCTGGCTCATCACGCCGACCCGGTCGGCGACGGCGAGCGCCTCCTCCTGGTCGTGCGTCACGAAAAGCGTTGTGGTGCCGACCTCGAGCTGCACGCGGCGGATCTCGTCGCGCAGCTGCACCCGCACCTTCGCGTCCAGCGCCGACAACGGCTCGTCCAGCAGCAGCACCCGCGGCTGGATCGCCAGCGCACGGGCCAAGGCGACCCGCTGCTGTTGGCCGCCGGACAATTCACTGGCGTACTTGTTCCTGTGCGGGGTCAGCCCGACCAGCTCGAGCATCTGGTCGGCGCGAGAAAGGCGGTCGCCCTTGTCTTTTCCGCGCATCTTGAGTCCGAACGCGACATTGTCGACGACGGTCAGGTGCGGAAACAGGCTGTAGGCCTGGAACACCATGCCCATGTCGCGCTTGTTGGCCGGCACCCTGGTCAGGTCCTGGCCGCCGACCGAGACGCTGCCCGTTGTGGCCTCGTCCAGCCCGGCCAAGATGCGCAGCGCGGTGGTCTTGCCGCAGCCCGACGGGCCCAGAAGCGCGACGAGTTCGCCGGGCTCGATGTGCAGCGTCAGCCCGTCGAGGGCCTTGACGGGGCCGTAGACCCGGGTCAACTCGGTGAGTTCGACGGAAACGCCGTTCGTCATGTCGGCACTCCAGGTGGTGTCGCGGTGGTTGTGGCGGGGACAGCCGGATCGATCGCGATACGCCGCCGACGGCCGCGCGTGAGCAGCGCGAGCGCGAGCAGCAGCACGAAGCCGAACACCAGCACGGCCAGCGAGGCCGCCACCGACGTCGGACCGTCGGCCTTGCCGATCAGCACGATCTGTACTTGCAGGGTCTGGAAGCCCGACAGCGACGCGATCGTGTACTCGCCCAACACAACCGCGATCGAGATGAACGCGGCCGAAAGAATGCCGGACCAGATGTTGGGCACCACAACCCGGGCGATCGTGGCGAACCAGCCCGCACCCAGCGAGCGCGCCGCCTCCGACAGCGTTTTCAGGTCGATGGCCGACAGTGCCCCGTCGAGTGCGCGGTAGGCGAACGGAAGCACCAATACGACGTACACGAACGTCAGCGTCAGCGCCGACTCGCCGAGGAAGTAGGCCACCCACAGGTAGACGTTGCGCAGTCCGACCACGATCACCAGTGCGGGGATGGTCAGCGGAAGCAGGCAGAGGAATTCGACCACGCCCTTGGCCCACGGCGCGCGGAGCCTGACCCAGATCATCGTCGGCACCAAAATCACCAGCATCAACACCACGGTGAAGACCGCGAGCAACAGCGAGATAATGATCGCCTGATACAGCGCATCGTCCTGGACCAGGTTCTTCCAGGCCTGCAGTGTGCGGCCGCCCTTGAGCAGGTTGCGGGTGGAGAAGTCGGCCATCGCGTACAGCGGGAACAGGAAGAAAAGCCCGAAGACCACCCACAGCAGGCCGCGAAACACGTTGCCGCCCATCGAGGTACGGTTCATTTCAGCCACCTCGCTGTCCGGCGAACCAGGAGGTTGTAGGCGACCATCACGACGGCCACCACGATGATCATCTCCAGCGCAAGGGCGTACGCGAATCCCGACTGGCCAAGCACGACCTCACTCGTCAGCGCGGCGCGGATCAGCAGCGGCAGGATCGGACTGCCCTGACTGACGAGGGCCGCCGCGGTCGCGTATGCGGCAAAGGCGTTGGCGAACAACAACAGTGCCGAGCCCAGAAATGCGGGCGTCAGCAGTGGCGCGGCCACTTCGCGGAAGTACTGCCCGCGGGACGCGCCGAGGCTCACCGCGGCCTCGCGCCACTGCTCACGCAGTCCCTCGAGCGCGGGCACGAACACGATCACCATCAACGGGATCTGGAAGTACGTGTACACCAGGATCAGCCCCGTCAGGCTGTACAGCCAGCCGGAACCCGCGAGGTTCCAGCCGAACACCTGCTGCACCCACAGCGTGAGCACGCCGTTGAGGCCTATCGTCGCAAGAAACGCGAAAGCCAATGCGACGCCGCCGAACTGGGCAAGCACACTGCACAGTGAGATGACCCCCCTGCGCACCACGGAGGTCGGCGGGCTGCTGACGATGAGCCAGGCAAGCACTGCGCCGAGCACTGCACCGATGATCGCCGTGCTCGCCGACAGCAGCACGCTTTTCCACAACGCCGCAAGCGCGGTGCCGGAGAACAGCGCCACTATCCGGTCGAGTGAGAAGACCCCGTCGGCGAAGAACGCGCTGAAGATCACCGTCACCGTCGGGACGATCAGGAAGACGGTGACCAACGCGAAGAACGGCAGCAGTGGCAGCGCGTCTCGAACTCTTCGGCCCATGGCTCATCGCTCCTCGGGTGCGCGGCGTCAGCCGACCGCCTTCGCCCAGTTGTCGGTCAGATACTTGGTGGCCTTGTCCGTCTGATCCGGCGACGGCACGGTGACCGGACCGTCAATCACCGGGATCTTGTCCACCGCGGCTTTGTCGATGGTGCCCGCCTGCAACATCTCATCGGCCCGCACCGGCCGCACACCGCCTGCGGCGTAGAGGTTCTGCCCTTCGTCGCTGTAGAGGAACTCCTGCCACAGTCGTGCGGCCGCCGGGTGCGGTGCGTCCTTGTTGACGGCCTGGTAGTAGTAGCCGGCGACAACGGCGTTCTGCGGCACCAGGATCTGCCAGCTCGGCAGCTTCGCGTTGACGGCGCCGTTGAGGTAGTTCCAGTCGATGACGACCGGCGTCTGCCCCGATTCGATGGTCGCGGGTGTCGGGTCGACGGGCGCGAAGTTACCCGCGGCCTTTAGCTTGGAGAAGAAGTCGACGCCGGGGGCGATGTCGTCGACGGAGCCGCCCTGTGACAGCGCCACCATCAGCACGCCGGAGAACGCCGCGCCGGCCTGCGTCGGGTCACCGTTGAGCGCGACCTTGCCTGCATAGTCGGGCTTGAGCAGGTCGTTGACGTCGGTCACCGGGGGCACCTTGGCGGAGTCGAAACCGATGGACATGTAGCCGCCGTAGTCGTTGACCCAGGTGCCGTTGGCGTCCTTGTAGGCCGCGGGGATGTCGTCGAACGTCGCGACCTTGTACGGCGCGAACATCGGCTTGTTGGCCAGGGCCACGGCCTGGCCCAGATCGAAGACATCGGGTGCGGTGCTCTTGCCCTTCTGCTGGTTCGCGGCGTTGACCTCGTCCTGGCTCGCGGCGTCGGGCTGCGCGGAGTTCACCTTGATGCCGTACTTGTCGGAGAACGCCTTGACGATCGCTCCGTAGTTGGCCCAGTCCGGCGGCAGCGCGATCACGTTCAGCTGGCCCTCTTTCTTGGCCGCATCGGCGAGTGCGTCCATGCCGCCGAAGTCCTTGGCGGACGTCGCCTCGGCCGCATTCACACCCGACTGCGTCTGCTCACCTTCGTTCTTCTTCTGCGGCGGCGCGCAGGCGACAAGACCGGCGACGAGGAGAACGGAGGCACTGACGGCAGCAAGGCGGCATCTCTTCATGGGCGAACCTTCCGATGGGCAGGCAGACCAGTGGTGGCGCGGTGGTGACGACGCCAGGTCGTCGGGGTGAACGGATCACCGCTGCGCTTGGAACCCTATCGTGGGTCGGTTTGATGGCGAGTGTGTTCGTGTGGGTCGATATTTCTCCGCCGGGAACGCACGTTTGCGCAGGTCGTGGCGATAGCATCAGATGGTGGCGGAGAAGGGGGCTTCGGGGGACTTCGACTACCTGAGGGAAGAGTCCGACGGTAGCGACGGGGTCGACGTGGTCGACGAGGAAAACGAGTACGAGTCGGAACCCGACCATGCCTACCTGCTGGCGCAGGACGAGCGGCGGGAGCGCGACGGCTTCGACGCATTCGACGAGAACACCTGGGGCGAGGTCTTCACCCCGGCCTCGACGACGCCATGGTACCGCTCCCGGCAGGCGCAGACATTGCTCCTCGCGAGTGGAGTTGCGCTGTCTGCGATCGTGATTTCGGTTGTGCTGCTGGCGTTTCGGGGCCCGTCGAGCGACTCCAAACCGTCGTCCGTGCAGGCGACGACGCCGCCCGCCACCACGGCACTGGCCACGATGACGAGCCAGGCGCCTCCGCCATCGCCGCCCCAACCTGCCCCACCGCCACCGCCTGCCCCGCCGCCACCGCCCGAGCCATCACCGGTGCAGAGGGCTCCGGCGGTCGATCGGCCGACGGTGCAGCAGCGCCCGACGAAAGCTCCAGAGATCAACGTGACCAGATTGCCGATGAGCGTGGCGCCGCAGCAGCGTCATCCCAGGAACTGACAATCCCCGCTAGCGGTGATTGCCGCCGTGGTGGAAAAGCAGGACGGTCCCGTAGAACGGGTACTGGTCCGGGTACTGCACCTCGTGGTCGCTGTTGATCTGCACGTTGCCCGGTGACTGACACTGGGTGGTTTCCGCACCAGTGTTAGTGCATGTCAGCCCGGTGGGTGCGGCGGCGGCGACCGGCGCCGCGGCGATGGCGACCGCCGCAGCGGCGGCCCCGGCGAACGCTGAGAGCTGGAGCATTTTCATGGTCTTCCCCTGTCATGCCTTAATTAGAAACTGAACGTTTAGTTTCAACGCCAGGCTGGCGCGAACCTTCCCATTACCAGCGGTGATGTCTGTCTCAACCAGAGGAAGCGGTGACGTCAGTCACCCTTTGCGAGACCGCGGATCGCAGCGTCGATGATCGCGTCGGCCGCCGCTTCGGTCAGCGGTGCGTGGCCCATCATCCGGCGGTACAACGCCGGGCCGATCATCAGATCGATCGCGGCGTCGGGATCGACGTCGTCGCGAAGCTCGCCACGGGCCACCCCCCTGGCCCAGATCTCACGAAACAGTTCACGCCGCGAGTCCACGAGGTTCGTCCGCAGTTCCTTCTGGATCATCGGGTCGCTCTGGGCCTCGCCGATGAGTTGCGCGAACACCTGTCCGCTCGGCCCGCTGTAGAAGTGCATGATCCCGCGCACCACCGCGGACAGATCGTCGCGGGCATTGCCGGTATCCGGATCGAACGAGTCGGCCATCAACTCGGACAGGAACGCATCGATGGCCACGGCGTACTTGTTCGGCCACCACTTGTAGATCGTCGCCTTGCTCGCGCCGCTGCGGTTGGCGATCTCGTCGGTGGTCATCGCGCGCAGGCCGACCTCGTGCAGCAGCTCGGAGGTCGCACGCAGCACCGCCGCGCGTGACTCTTCGCTGCGCGGACGGCCGGGACGGCTGCGAGGCTGCGCCTCGGCTGCGCGGCTACCCGGCATTCGTCGGCTCTCCACCGATAATGAACGACGCGTTCACAATCTTTACTATTGACTAAATCGCCGCTATCGCAAGTTGAGAAGGAGTCATGGCCGAGTTCGACGCGAGGGAGATGTTCGCCTCGTCGCAGGTTGCCCAGCTGGCAACGGTGAATGCCGACGGGATACCGCACCTGGTCCCGATCGTCTTCGCCGTCAGCCATGACGTCGTCTACACCGCGATCGACGCCAAGCGGAAGTCGACGCAGCGGCTGCGCAGGATGGCCAACATCGAAGCCAACCCGGCGGTCAGCTTGATCGTCGACCACTATGACGAGGACTGGTCGCAGCTGTGGTGGGTGCGGGCGGACGGCACCGCCGAGATCCACTACAGCGGCGAGGAAATGGCCACCGGCTATTTCGAGTTGCGGCGCAAATACGTTCAGTACCAACGCATTGCGTTGGACGGCCCGGTCATCGCGGTCACCGTGCAGCGGTGGTCGGGCTGGCAGGCCTGAGGCTTTCGGTGCTCTTCTCGAGGAACCGCAGCAGTTCGACGGGGAAGGGCAACACCAGGGTCGAGTTCTTCTCCGCTGCCACCTCGACGACGGTTTCCAGGAGCCGCAGTTCCAATGAGGTCGGACTCGCGGCCATCACGCCCGCCGCTTGAGCCAGCTTCTCCGATGCCTGCAGTTCGCCGTCGGCGGTGATGACGCGGGCACGACGCTCCCGCTCGGCCTCAGCCTGACGCGCGATCGACCGCTTCATCGAGTCCGGCAGCACGACATCCTTGATCTCGACGCGGTCGATGTGGATCCCCCAGCCCAGCGCGGGGCTGTCGATCATCAACTCGAGCCCCTGATTGAGCCCTTCGCGGTTGGACAGCAGATCGTCGAGATTGCTCTTGCCGATGATCGAGCGCAGCGATGTCTGGGCGACCTGCCCGATTGCCGACCGGTAGTCCTGCACATCGACGGCGGCGCGCACGGGATCGGCGACCTTGAAATAGATCACCGCGTCCACCCTGACGGTGACATTGTCCCGGGTGATGCCGTCCTGGGCGGGTACCGGCATCGTGATGATCTGCATGTTCACCTTCTCCAACCGATCGGCGACCGGGATCAGGAAGTTCAGCCCCGGCTCACGCACCCGGGCCTGCACCCTGCCGAACCGGTAGACGACGCCGCGCTCGTACTGCCTGACGACGCGGATGTTCGTGGCGAGCAGCCAGAGCAAGCCGGCACCGGCAATCGCGGCCACGGCCGACATGTATGCGATGGTCATTTCGTCCTCGATTCCGCCCGGGCGGTACACGGCGCGGCCTTCCGGCCCGACGGGCCCGAGTCCATGAATCCGATTGTGGCACCGCGGCGGGCGGGCCTCAATCGCCGGTGATCGGCGGTAATGCGCGGCGCCGCGATGGCGATAAACGTCGTGAAATGACTCAGGGTGTAGGGCTGTCGGTTGGCGCCACCAACGTCGCGGCCGTCGCGGGAGGCGCGGCCGCGACGCGCCAGTCCGTGCTCACCTTGTACCGGCACCGGCCGCCCGAGGTCGGCGTGCCGTCGGAGAACCCGCGGCTTGCCGAGCGTGGGCTCGTCGTCACGGGTTTCGTGGACCGGTCAGGCGACCCCGTCGGGGTGCTGGCCGCCGACGGCTCCTTCCACCGCGGCGAGGTGTTGGTCGCCGACGCGCTGTGCGCGCTGACCCGCAACGTGTCCTGCCGCAGGCCCGCGGTGCCGCCGGCCGTCACATACCCCGCCCATTGGCGCCCGGCGGCGGTCGAAGGCTTGCGCCGCGAGCTCGCCAAGCGGCCCGAGTGGTCGGGCGCCAAACCGCTGACCCTGGTCTCCGACGCCGCGGCGGCCCTCACCGCATTGCAGGCCGAGCCAGGCCTGCCCACGAGAGGTGTTGTCGCGCTGTGCGACTTCGGCGGCACAGGAACAACCATCACACTGGCCGACGCGTCCAACGGCTACCGGTCGATCGGCGCGGCGGTGCGCAACACCGATTTCTCCGGCGAGCTCGTCGACCGGGCCGTGATGGCCCACGTGATCGCCGACCTGTCCAACGCAGGCACCGTCGATGTGGCGGGTACGGCGGCCATCGGCTCGCTGCAGCGGCTGCGGGCCGAATGCCGCGCCGCCAAGGAGCGGCTGTCGCGCGGCGCGGTCACCACGCTGTTCGCCGACGTCCCCGGTTTCCGCGGCGACGTCAGGCTGACCCGCTCCGAGCTCGACGACGAGATCCGCCAGCCGTCGGCAGCGTTCCTCGACGCGTTGCGGGAACTGTTGTTCCGCAACCGAATTCATCCCGCCGATCTCACTGCCGTCGCGACGATGGGCGGTGGCGCCAACATTCCCGCGGTCACCACCGCGCTGTCCGAACAGCTACGGGTGCCCGTCATCACCGGCAGGCACCCGGAGGTGACCGCCGCCCGCGGCGCCGCGCTGCGGGCTGTCCGCCGTCCGGAGGACGACAGCCTGACGGTCGCCGCCTCTCCCGTAGGTTCGACACCGCAGTCGGCCACATTGCGCACGCTCGCATGGTCGGAAATCGACGATGTCCCCGACATCACGCCGATGGCGATCAGATCGGTCGCTCCGCAGGCTGGCGGCTCACCGCGTCCTCGGGTTCGCTTCGTCCACGACGAACCCGCGCGCGTCACGTCTTCGGGGCAGCCGTGGTACCGCCCGGTGCTCGTCACCGCCGGCGTGTTCGCCGCCATGTTGTTCGTCGGCACCGGCGCCGTGCTTGCGCTTCGTAACGACGCCTCCGCGATGACAGGACCGGCCACGTCGACGACAACCGTTGCACCCGAACCGATCACCCAGGCAGCGGCACCGCCCGCCGACCAGCCGCCCGCAGAGGTGCCGAGCGCGCCGTCGTTCATCCAGGCGCCCGCGCCTGCGACCCGCGTGATCGAGGCGGCGCCGCCGCCGGTCATCGCCATGGCGGCGCCGGCTCCCGCCGCAATCGCACCGCCGCCGCCTGCCGCGCCGCCGCCTCCGCAGGACGACCCGCCACTACCACCACCGCCGACCGACACAACACCGTCGACACCGACGACGACACCACCGCCACCGCCGAGTAGCACGCCGCCGTCCCCACCGTCGAGCACGCCACCGTCGGAGACGAAACCCTCGACGCCTCCCTCTCACGAGGACCCGGCGCCGCCGAAGGACACCCCGCCCGCCAAGGGCGACACCACGGCCCCCAAAAGCGACACCCCGCCTGCCAAGGGCGACACCCCGACGCCCGAGCCAGCGCCTGCCAAGCCCGCCGACCAACCGAAGTAGCGCGCCCGGCCGGGAATAGACCTTTGCTATTTGTTGTTCACCTCAACACGTGATGTTGCGCCTTTCTTGGGTGTGCCGTGATTTCGGCTCGTCGAACGATTGGATTCTGCCAATCGTCAATCAATTACTGCCAGTGGAATTAAACCGCTGACCACTGGGTTTACTAGGTCAGACCGGTCGATTGCAGTACAGCAGTACCAGATGTGTCGGGTCAACGCCTGACTCGGAACACCACAACAAAACAGAAGAAGGCACGAAAGATGAAGAAGCTCGGATTAGCCACCATCGCCGCGAGCGGTCTTGCCGCAGCGGTCCTCGGTCTTGCCACGCCCGCCGCCGCTGCACCGAGCGGCCCCGGCAGCGCCCAAGACACCATCAGCAAGCTCCAGTCAGACGGCTACAACGTCATCATCAACCGGGTCGGCACCACACCGCTCGACCAGGCCACCGTAGTAGCTGTCCGGCCTGGCCAGACATACTCGCGCACCGACTCCGGCAACCCCGGCGATTCCCTCGCCACCACGGTCACCGACAAGACGGTGTACGTAGACGTCAAGTAACACGATCAACGGAGCAAGGGGCACCCATTCGGGTGCCCCTTCTTCGTGCGTAATCTCCTCGCCGTGACCGAGTACTCGCTGCCGATCGTGCCGCGCTACGCGGAAGTCGATCAGCAGGCCGTCGTCTTCAACGGCCACTACCTCACCTGGTTCGACGAAGCGGTGACCGGATTCTTCGACCATCTTGGCGCCAGCTATCCGGACTTGATGGCATCGGGTCTCGATATGCAGTTGGTGCACACCGACATTGACTACACAGCGCCCGTGCGCTGGCGCGACACCGTGCGGGTGGCCGTCGTCGGTGAACGGGTCGGCGCAACGAGCTTCACCATCGGCTTCACGGTGCTTCGGCGGCGGGACGGCTCCGACGAAGTCGTCGCCGTGCGCGGCCGCAACATCTATGTCGTCGTCTCCACCGACGACTGGACCAAGCGTCCGGTGCCCGACGCGCTTCGCGAGGCGCTAACGTCGGCGTCGTGACCGGCGGTACTCGACACGGCGGTGCGCTGCTGCGCCAGTGGCGGCAGCGCCGTCGCCGCAGTCAACTCGATCTCGCACTGGACACCGGTATCTCCGCGCGGCACCTCAGCTTCGTCGAAACGGGCCGGTCCCGGCCGAGCCGCGGGCTGCTGCTCGCGCTGGCCGAACAGCTGGATGTGCCACTGCGCGAACGCAATGCGCTGATGCTGGCGGCCGGCTACGCACCGACGTACGCGGAATCCGATCTGGACAGCGCGGAGACTCAGCAAGCGCGCGAGGCGCTCGAGTGGATGCTCGCGGGACACGAGCCCTATCCGGCGGTGGTGCTCGACCGGTGGGGCGATGTCGTGCTGACCAATCGCGCGGTCGGCCCGCTGCTCGACGGTGTCGATGTCGCGCTGCTGGCCCCGCCGATCAACGTGTACCGACTCAGCCTGCACCCCGACGGAATGATGTCGCGGATCCGCAACCGCGCCGAGTGGACCGCCCATCTCGGCCACCGACTCGCGAGACTAGCGCGGCTGACGGGTGATTCACGGCTGGCCGAACTGCTCGACGAGATCCGCACGTACCCCGGCGTCGCCGACGCGTTGGACGACTACCACGAGCCCGCGACCGCCGAGCTGCTGTTGACCCTTCAGCTGGCCCACCCCGACGGGGATCTACGATTGCACAGCACCGTCACCAGCTTCGGTAGCGCGCACGACGTCACACTCTCCGAGCTGACGGTCGAGTCGTTCTTCCCCGCCGACGACGCGACTCGTCAACGGCTGCAACAGCTTTCTACGCCTGAACGGTGATCGGGTCGCCCACCCGCACGGTGTCGTAGTACCAGGCGGCGTTGTCGGGGCTGAGGTTGATGCACCCGTGGCTCACGTTCGAGTTGCCCTGCGAGCCCACCGACCACGGCGCACTGTGCACGTAGACACCACCCCAGGTGACGCGGACCGCGTCGGCGACGGTCAGCTTGTAGCCCTCGGGATCGCTCAGCGGAATGCCGATGGTGCGCGAGTCCATCACGACGCTCTTGTCCTTCTCGAGCGCGGCGAACGAGCCAGTCGGCGTGGGGTGCTTGGGTTTACCCATCGAAGCGGGCATCTGCCGCGCGACCACGTCGTCGATGCTCACGGTGAACGTGTGCGCATCGATGTCGGCGACACCCACCACCTTGGAGCCGGTTTGGAAGTCCGTCTTGAAGCCGCCCGACGTCACGGCGATCGGTGAGTGCGCCGGCCAGAAGCTGTCGGGAGTCCACTGCACGACCTGGTTGCTCAACCAGGTGAACTCGCCTGTCGGCGTCTTGCTCGACTCGATGGAGATGGACTGCTCGGCACGGGCACGGTTGACGACCGGCCGCGCGAAGGTCACCTCGACCGGTGCGGCCACGCCCACCACCTCTCCGGTGGACGGCGAGATGTCTGTGACGGCGAGGTCGGCCCGCGGACCGGGCACCGCCGCCATGCCTGCGGGGGCCGAACCCATCATGGCTACAGCCAGGACGCCGACCATGACGAGTACATATCGAACCACTCTGCGCAACGCTCCATCCCTTCGGCTAAACGACCAGCAAAGACCATCCTAGTGATGCCAGCTGTGGACGGCCTGCGACAAGCCGTTGCTCCATGTCACGAGGGTCTTGTGCTCGGTGGTGAATGGGAGAATTGTGGGTTAACACCTCGGGCCCGACGAAGCGACCCGGGCTGGAAGGGAACGTCATGGCAGACAAGGCGAATACTTCCCAGGGTGCCGGAGCCGCCCCGACCGCGGACAGTCCGGCCGCCATCCGAAACGTGGTGCTCATCGGCCCATCGGGTGGCGGCAAGACCACCCTCGTCGAGGCGCTGCTGACCGCAACAGGCGTGCTGTCGCGACCCGGATCCGTCGTGGACGGGACGACGGTGTGCGACTCCGACGAGGCCGAGATATCCCAGCAGCGATCGGTCGGCCTCGCGCTGGCTCCGCTGTCCCACAACGGCATCAAGGTGAACCTCATCGACACCCCCGGTTACGCCGACTTCGTCGGCGAGCTACGCGCCGGACTGCGGGCAGCCGACTGCGCGCTGTTCGTGATCGCGGCGAACGAGGGCGTCGACGAACTGACCAAGTCACTGTGGATGGAATGCCAACAGGTCGGCATGCCGCGCGCCGTGGTGATCACCAAGCTCGACCACGCGAGAGCGAACTACGACAGCGCGCTCGTCGCCGCCCAGAGCGCGTTCGGCGACAAGGTGATGCCGCTGTATCTGCCCGCCAACACCCCGTGCACCGGTCTGATCGGACTGCTGTCGCAGACGCATTACGAGTACACCGGCGGCAAGCGTTCCACCAAGGATCCTGACGGGTCATACGCCGACCGGATCGAGGAGCACCGCGGCACACTGATCGAGGGAATCATCGAGGAGTCCGAGGACGAGACGCTCATGGAGCGCTACCTCGGCGGTCAGGAAATCGACGAGAAGGGTCTGATCGAGGATCTCGAGAAGGCGGTCGCCCGCGGGTCCTTCTTCCCGGTGATCCCGGTGTGCAGCAGCACCGGCGTCGGCACCCTGGAACTGCTCGAAATCGCCACGAGCGGCTTCCCGTCTCCGTTGGAGCATCCGCTGCCCGAGGTGTTCACTCCTGCGGGCAAGGACCGCGACAAGGTCAGCTGCGACCCCAAGGGACCGCTGCTGGCCGAGGTCGTCAAGACGACATCGGACCCGTACGTCGGCAGGGTCAGCCTGGTCCGGGTTTTCTCCGGGACCATCAGGCCCGACGCGACTGTGCACGTGTCGGGCCATTTTTCATCCTTCTTCGGCAACGGCAACGGCACCGCCGCAGGCCACGAGGACCACGACGAGGACGAGCGCATCGGCACCCTGTCGTTCCCGCTCGGCAAGCAGCAGCGGCCCGCGGGCACCGTGGTGGCAGGCGACATCTGCGCGATCGGCAGGCTGTCCTGCGCCGAGACCGGAGACACGCTGTCCGACAAGGCCGATCCGCTGGTGCTCAAGCCGTGGTCGATGCCCGAACCGCTGCTGCCGATCGCGGTGCAACCGCACGCCAAGACCGACGACGACAAGCTGTCGGTCGGACTGCAGCGCCTGGCCGCCGAAGATCCGACGCTGCGAATCGAGCAGAACCCCGAGACCCACCAGATCGTGCTGTGGTGCATGGGCGAGGCCCACGCCGGTGTGGTGCTCGACGGGCTCTCCAACCGATTCGGGGTGAGCGTCGACAAGGTGGGCCTGCGGGTACCGCTGCGTGAGACGTTCGGCGGCTCCGCCAAGGGACACGGCCGGCACGTCAAACAGTCTGGCGGACATGGCCAATTCGCCGTCTGCGACATCGAGGTGGAGCCCCTTCCCGAGGGTGCGGGCTTCGAGTTCGTCGACAAGGTCGTCGGCGGGTCGGTGCCGCGGCAGTTCATCCCCAGCGTCGAGAAGGGCGTCCGTGCGCAGATGGAGAAGGGCGTCGGCCCCGGCTATCCGGTCGTCGACATCCGCGTCACGCTGTACGACGGCAAGGCGCACAGCGTCGACTCGTCGGACTTCGCCTTCCAGGCCGCAGGCGGGCTCGCACTGCGCGAGGCGGCGGCGGCGGCGAAGGTCAGCCTGCTCGAGCCGGTCGACGAGGTGTCGGTGATGGTGCCCGACGATCTGGTCGGGGCGGTGATGGGCGACCTGTCCAGCCGCAGGGCAAGGGTTCTCGGCACCGAGAATGCCGGCGACGAGCGCACGGTCGTGAAAGCCGAAGTGCCGCAAGTGGAATTGACCCGCTACGCGATCGATCTGCGGTCGCTCTCACACGGTGCCGGGTCGTTCACCCGCAGTTTCGCCCGCTACGAACCGATGCCGGAGCACGCCGCGGCGCGAGTGAAAGCCGACGCCTAGGTAGCCGTCAGCTCCAGCACCGCGGTCGCGAACATCGTGTTCTTGATCGCCCCGAGCGTGCCCTGGTCCTTCGCGCCCAGCGGCGCGAGCGTGTTGATGGCCGCGCCGACGACCGCGTCCTCTTCGGCTGTCGCGTCGACGATGCCGATCGCGGTGGCATCGGCGCCGCCGAACCGGCTGCCGGTGGTCATGGCGGACACCGCCGCCTGAGGCGCCAGTTTCGCCTGGATCAGCGCCGCCATTCCCGGCGTGAACGGAATCCGGATGTCGACTTCGGGGAAGCAGAAATAGCCGCGGTCGGCCCGCATCACGCGAAAGTCGTGTGCCAGCGCGAGCATCGCCGCCGCACCGAAGCAGTGGCCGTTGAGCGCGGCCGCGGTCGGTATCGGCAGAGTGAGCACGCGGGCCAACAGCCCCTGCACGCGTCCGACGTACCACTGCGTCTGGTCGCCGTGAGCCCCCAGCCAGTCCAGGTCGAGGCCGTTGGAGTAGAACTTGCCGGTCGCCGTGGTGATCAGACCGTGTGCGCCGGCCCCGACGACGTCGTCGAGATGCGCATCGAACTGGTCGAGAAACTCTGGCGAGAACCTGTTTTCGTCGTCGCCGAGGTTCAGCACGGCGATCCGATCGTGGTGGTCGATGGTGATGGCCATGGTCAGTCACTCTGGCATGGCGAGCAGGCGCCGCGTCAAGTGCAGCAGCTGCGCGCGCAGCGAGTCGTCGTCGACATCCGCGACGAGGGGGTGCACGACGGCGGTGCCGATCGCTCCCGACAGCATCGCGGCGGGTACCCGCGCCTCGTCGTCCGCGTCGCCGAGCAGCACGCCGTAGAGCCGGGTGAGAAATCGCTGGAACGGCTCGTGGTCGGCGAGGAGCCGGATGATGACGGGGTCGAACTGCAGGTTGCCGCCGCACGGCGACGCTCGACGGCCATGTCGATGACGCGGCTGAGCAGCACCTCCCGTGCGCGTGGCCGCGACGATCCGGCCTCCGCTGCTTCCAGCGCATCGTCGAGCCTGCCGAGCTCCCGCTCGGTCAACGCGATCACGATCTCCTCTTTGGTCTTGAACTGGTGATAGACCGCCGCCTTGGTGACCCCGACTTCATCGGCGATCATCTGCAGCGAGGTGCCACCGACGCCGTTCTCGGCGATCAGCGCCAGCGCGGCATCGAGGATGCGGTGCTGCGCCGCGCTGCGCTGCACGGCCGAGCCTGCTGCCGTGCGCTCTGCGGACACCACATCACGAGGGTAGCCGGTTGGCTATGCGAACCCATGGCCACGTCATCAGCGCCCACACCGTCAGGATCAGTGCGCTGGCCACGAAAACGTAGACCGGCCACGGGCCCATCACGTCCAGCAGCGACGGGGTTTCCGGTTTTCTGTTGATGAAGCCGTAGTTCGTCCCGGCAATGCTGTTGAACGTCAACGTGATCACGGCCCACACCAGCGTGACGCCGACGGCGATACGGTAGCTGCGCCACGTCGGCCGATGGCCGCGGCCCCAGGTGAGATAAATGGCGGCCCACACCACGAGGAGGTGGATCGCCCAGAATGCCAGGAACCGGTAGTCGGGGAAGTCCGGACTCTTCAGCACCGGCGAGATCAACGCCTGCACGCTGAGCACCAGGCCCCAGTAATAGGTGAGCGCGAACGCCCAATGTCGTTGCGACCACAGCGCATACGCGCCCGCCGTCGTCGCCAGGTCGGTCAACTGAAGCGGAAGCGACCAACGCGACGGCGGTATGAACGAGTAGATCAACACCGCGAGATATATTGCGGCGGTGAACGCGCCGAGCACCTTTCCGAACACGCGCGCCTGCGCCTCGCTCTGACTGCGTCCGATCCACACCAACAGCACCGCGCCGATCACGAACACGGCGAGGACGGCCCAGTGCGACGGGCCGTACGCCGTGAACTGCCGGTGCGCAGCGATCAGGTCTATGTCACCGACGCTACCTGCGCCTTGACGCCGAGCGCCGCAAGCGGTCGCGCCGCGCTCTCGCGCAGCGTCAGCACGGTGACGAGCGAGACGACCGCAGCGGCAATGACATAGAACGCGGGCGCCATGGTGTTTCCCGTGCTACCCGTCAACCACGCCACCACGTATGGCGTCGTGCCGCCGAACGCAGCGACGCACACGTTGTAGCCGATCGAGAATCCGCTGTAGCGCACCCGGGTGGCGAACAGTTCGACGCCCGCGGAGATCGCCACCGAGATGTACACCGACTCGATCGCGGCGAGTGCGGCGTGCGCGGTGATCGCAGCGCCGAGCGAACCCGAATTCAGCAGCAGGAAAAGCGGATACGCTCCCACCGCAAATGCCAGCGTGCCCGCGATCAGCAGTGGCCTGCGCCCGATCCGGTCGGACAGCGCGGCCAGCGGAAGGATCAGCACGATCGCCACCACACACGCCACGGTGATCGAGGCGAATGCGCTTGTCTTGGAGAAGTGCAGTGTCTTGATGAAGTAGGTCGGCAGGTAGGTGAAGACCACGTAGTAGCCGACGTTGAAGACGATCATCATCCCGATGACCTGAAGTATCGGCCGCCACGCGGTGCGCACGGCCTCGCGCAGTGGCGACGTCGCCACGTCATCCGATTCGGCAAGCGCCTCGAACGCCGGGGTGTCGGTGAGCCGCAACCGGATGTACAGACCGACGAGCCCGAGCGGCCCGGCGAGCAGGAACGGGATGCGCCAGCCAAAGGAGTCCATGGCCGCATCGCCCAGCGCCGCCTGCAGCAACGTCACCGTCATCGAGCCGAGCAGGAACCCGACGACGCCGGACCAGGCGATGAACGTCACGACGACGCCGCGTCGCCGGTCGGACGCGAACTCGGCGAGGTAGCTGGCGCCGCCCCCGTACTCACCGCCGGCCGAAAAGCCTTGCGAGCAGCGCAGAAACAGCAGAAGGAGCGGAGCGGCGACGCCGATGGCGTCGTAGGTCGGCAGCAGACCCATCGCCAGTGTCGAGCCGGCCATCAGCAGGATGACGACCGCGAGCACCCGCTGCCGCCCGATCCTGTCGCCCAGCGGTCCGAAGACGAGCCCGCCGAGCGGACGCATCACGAACGCTGCGGCGAAGATCGCAAAGGTGTTCAGCAGTGCCGCGGTGTCGTTGCCCGCCGGGAAGAAGTTCGCGGCGATGAAGGTGGCCAAAAACCCGTAGATGGCGAAGTCGTACCACTCGACGGCATTGCCGATCGACGCGCCGGTGATGACCTGGCGGAGGGGGGAGGCGCCGCTCACCCGAACCACGTTAAATCGATCGACTGACTTAATGAAGCGACTTCATGTACGCCGTCATCCGGGCGTGGGTCTCCTCCGACATCCAGCTTGCGCGCACGACGGCGTCCGTTTCGGCGCCCGCATCGATGGCCAACCGGGCAGGCCGGTGCAACTGTTGCTTCGTCATCGCGTATGCGGCCGGGGAGAACTCGGAGAGTTCGCGGGCGAGAGCGATCGAACGCGGGTGCAGTTCCTCGTCGGTGACGACCTCGTCGACCCAGCCGAACGCCGCGGCGGCGGACACGTCGATGGTCTGTGCCTGCAGGGCCGCCGGGGTCACCGAAGGCCCCATCGCGTACCGGCAGATCTCGACGGCGGCCATCGGGAACGTCGCGCCGACGGCCAGTTCGGTCAGCCCGATCGTGCCTGCCGACATCAGCCGGATGTCGGCGGCCATTGCCAAGACGCACCCACCCGCGATCGCGTGCCCGTTGATCGCGGCCACCACCGGTGCCGGGTGGTCGAACACCGCGAGGAACGCCGCGGACAACGCGGTCATGAACCGGTCGGTGTACTCGGCGCCGCCCTCGACGATCGCGGGAAGGTCCACCCCGGCCGAGAAGCACCGGCCCGCACCGGTGATCACGACCGGGCCGTCGACCCCGCCGATGGCGTCGATGACGTCGTCGAGTAGGCGCAGATCCAGCGCATTGACCGGCGGGTGGTCCAACCGGATCGTCGACACCCCGTCGACCACCTCGACATCCACTATTGGCTCACGTCCTCTTCTGCCTTCTTGTCGACGACGCGCGTCTTGTACAGGCTCGCGGCCGTCGTGATCACCAGCGTGACGATGATGACGCCGAGGGACAGCAGCGTCGGGATCTCCGGAACGTGAACGCTCTCACCGCCGTTGATGAACGGCAGCTCGTTCTCGTGCAGCGCGTGAAGCACCAGCTTCACACCGATGAAGGCGAGGATGACGGCGAGCCCCTGCGACAGGTAGACCAGCCGCTTGAGCAGGTCGCCGAGCAGGAAGTACAGCTGCCGCAGCCCCATCAACGCGAACACGTTGGCGGTGAACACCAGATACGGCTGCTGGGTCAGCCCGTAGATCGCCGGTATCGAGTCGAGCGCGAAGATCAGGTCGGTGGTGCCGAGCGCCACGATGACGAGGAACATCGGCGTCATCAGCCGCTTGCCGTTCTCCTTGATGTAGAGCTTGAGGCCCTCCCACTTGTCGGTGAGCTGCAGATGGCTGCGAGCGAACCGCACGATGAAGTTGTCGCCGTCGTCGTCGTGGTCGGTGTTACGCACCAGGCCGACGGCGGTGTAGAGCAGGAACGCGCCGAAGATATAGAAGACCCAGGAGAATTCGTTGATCGCGACGGCACCGAGCGCGATGAAGATGCCACGGAAGATCAGCGCGATGATGATGCCGACCAGGAGCGCCTGCTGCTGATACTTCTTCGGCACGTTGAAGCTGGCCATGATGATCAGGAAGATGAACAGGTTGTCGACCGACAGGCTGTATTCGGTGAGCCAGCCCGCGAAGAACTCGACGCCGTACTGGCTGCCGTGGAAGTTCCAGACCCAGATCCCGAACGCCACCGCGAGGCCGAGGTAGATCGACAATGCGGTGATGAGCTCACGCTTGGATGGTTCATGCGGCCGCCGGCCGATCACCACCACGTCGAACAGCAGGACAGCGATCGTCACGGCCAGCGTGACGATCCATTCGAGTTGAGTAACGTGCATGTACGGTGCCTCCGGTCGTCAAAACGGCCGAGGTCTCTTCCGCCAACTACTCGGCCCGCGGAGCCGGTCGTCCGATGACGGCCGACGTGATGACGGCACCGCGGCGAAGGAATACTCCCCTCGCCGTCCAGTCTGTCAGATGACTGTGGGCAATGCCCACCCCGGTCTGTGCGACGATGCCCCGATGACGGCTCGTCCAGCACATTTCACGACCGCCGGTGAGGACAGCTACTTGCCCACCAAGTACGCGCAGAGCCACTGGGGAGCTGACCACCTCAACGGTCCGGCGCTGGTCGGCCTCGCCGCCCGCTCGCTGGAGGACAAGTTCGGCCTGCCGGAGTTCATGCCTGCGCGGTTGACCGTCGACCTGTTCAAGGCCGCGCGCGGCGTGCCGACGACCACGAAGGTCACGCTGATCCGGGACGGCCGCCGGGTTCGGAACTCCGCATGCGAGATCGTGCAGGACGGTGCGACGGTGGTGCGCGCCACGATGGTGCAGTACCGCCGGTCGGAGTCGCCGCGCGGCGAGGAGTGGGCTCCGGCCACGGACTTCACCTGGCCCACGGAGTTGGGCGGCGTCGGAATGTCCTATATGGGCAGTGACGGGGTGGGCTGGACCAAGGGCATCGGTGAACACCAGCACACCGCCCGCAAGCGGTTCATCAACCGGATGGTCGACGTTGTCGAGGGATTCCCGAACACCCCTTTCGTCCGCGGCGCGATGGTCGCCGAGGGCGCCAGCCTGGTCACCAACCTCGGCTCGGCGGGCGTCGGCTACATCAACGGCGATCTCACCGTCGCGCTGGCCCGGTTGCCCGTCGACGAATGGATGGCTGTGCAGGCCGACTCGCACTGGGCGTCGGACGGGATCTCGGTGGGGACGGCGACGATGTTCGACCGCGTCGGCGCGTTCGGCTCGGCTCTGGTGACCGCCGTAGCCAATTCGGCGGCTCAGATCGACTTCACCAACGACCCCTTCCCAACGCGTATCCGCTAGCCTCTGTCCCCCGATCGGGGGTACCCGGTTCCCCCTCCGCACCGGCCGGTCAGCGGACAGACCACCGGCTGCTCCGGCGGAATAGTCCCGTGCATGGACATAACCGCCTATGACACGACGTCGCCCGTCGTACCCTTTCCATTCACATCTGCGTTCGCGCCGCGCGCGAACGCGACGCTGACCGCTTCGTCGAAGCTCCGCGAAGTGTCCTACGAGATCCGCGGGCCCGTGCACGAGCATGCAGCCCGGTTGGAGGCAGAGGGACACCGCATCCTCAAGCTCAACATCGGCAATCCTGCGCCGTTCGGCTTCGAGGCGCCCGATGTGATCATGCGCGACATGATCCAGGC
>JBKPSU010000091.1:0-32389 GCA_046735135.1 Actinomycetota bacterium | reverse complement strand
CTCGATGCGGCGGTCGCCGACCTCGATGCACTCGGAAATGCCACCGGATTGTCAGCTCATGACGTCTTCCGTGTCGCGAGGAAACATCGCGGTTCGCGTGGTCTACGCCAGCTCGCAAAGGTGCTCGATCTCTACGACGCGGGTGCCGCGTCGCCGAAGGAAACGTGGCTGCGGCTCTTAGTGATTCGATCGGGTTATCCGCGTCCTCGTGCTCAGATCCCGGTGGTGAGCCGCGACGGCCGTCGCCGGTACTACCTCGATATGGGCTGGGAGGACATGATGCTGGCCCTGGAATACGACGGTGAGCACCATCGCGTCGATGACGTCCAGTACGCCTATGACATCCAACGCTCAGAGGATCTCGACGAGCTCGGCTGGACACGTCTCAGGGTCGTCAAACAAAACCGTGCCACTGATGTCTTGCGTCGCTTAGAGCGTGTCTGGCAGTCGAAGCTGCGGGCAGACCGCGAAATCTCGTGAACTCGCGATCTGTCAGCAGGCTCGAGCTATGAAGGACGCGGAGTCAACTCGAAATCAGCTGAGCCGCTCGATGATCATCGCCATGCCCTGGCCACCGCCGACGCACATGGTCTCCAGGCCGAACGTTTTGTCATTGCTCTGCAGGTTGTTCAGCAGCGTGGCCGTGATCCGTGCGCCCGTCATGCCGAACGGGTGACCCAGCGCGATCGCGCCGCCGGAGATGTTCAGCTTGTCGTGGTCCATGCCGAGCTCGCGGGCCGATCCGAGTACCTGAACGGCGAACGCCTCGTTGATTTCATAGAGGTCGATGTCGTCGATCGTCATGCCCGCGTTGGCCAGCGCCTTGCGCGTCGCCTCGATCGGACCGAGGCCCATGATCTCCGGCGACAGCCCACTGACGCCCGTCGCCACGATGCGTGCCAGCGGCGTCAGGCCGAGCTCCTTGGCCTTGGCGTCGCTCATCACGATCACCGCCGCGGCACCATCGTTCAGCGGGCACGCGTTGCCGGCGGTCACCGTGCCGTTCGGCCGGAACACCGGCTTGAGCTGGCTGACCTTCTCGTAGGTGGTGCCCGCCCGCGGCCCGTCGTCTGTGTCGACCTTCGACCCGTCCGGCAGCGTCACCGCCGAGATCTCGCGGGCGAAGAAGCCGCTCTTGATCGCCTCCTCCGCGCGGTTCTGGCTGCGCACGCCCCAGTGGTCCTGGTCTTCACGGCTGATGCCGGTGTGGAGCGCGACGTTCTCGGCGGTCTGACCCATCGCGATGTAGACGTCGGGCAGCACGCCGTCGACGCGCGGGTCGTGCCACTCGTCGGCGCCCGCCGCGGCGTTCACCGACCGCTCTTCGGCGTCGGCGAACAGTGGGTTGTGCGAGTCGGGCCAGCCGTCGGAGGTGCCCTTCGGGAAGCGCGACACGGTCTCGACACCGGCGGAGATGAACGCGTCGCCCTCACCGGCCTTGATCGCGTGGAACGCCATCCGGGTGGTTTGCAGCGACGACGAGCAGTACCGGTTCACCGTCGTGCCGGGCAGGAAGTCATATCCGAGTTCGACGGCCACCGCGCGGCCGACGTTGAACCCCGCCTCGCCGCCGGGCTGCCCGCAGCCCATGATCAGGTCGTCGATGTCCTTCGGGTCCAGCGCCGGCACCTTGTCCAGCGCGGCGCGCACCATCTGCGCGGCGAGATCATCGGGCCGCATATCAACCAGCGACCCCTTGCCTGCCCGGCCGATGGGCGAACGTGCGGTCGCGACAATGACGGCTTCTGACATGACGACTCCTCAGTACATGGCTACTGGGAGAACCTAGCTCGCGGGCACCACGATTGGCGCGGGCACCCCCACCGAGCGACGCCATAACCGGCTCACGTTGCCGAGCCGCGACAGCAGCGAGCCGAGGTCGGCCGTCCGCGATTCCAGCGCCTCTTCCGGCGGTGCGCCAATGATGAACTCCCCCAACGCATTACAGAGCGCGGGCAGCAACTGCTTGGCCGCAAGTGCGTAACCGGCGGCCGACGGGTGGAACATGTCGGTGCTGAACAGCACATCTGGCGCCCGCCGGAACTCGGGGGCGAGCAGATCCGAGAATGGCACCGGAATGCCGCCCGCTGACCGCACCTCACCGGCCTGAGACCGCGCCAACCGCAGGCCGCGGCTGCGGGTCACCCAGCGCAGAGGCTGCGGAATCGCCCTGATGAGGCCGAAGTCGGGGCAGGTGCCGACGACGACGACCGCGCCGCTTGCTCGCAGTCGCCGTACCGCCCTGCCCAGTCGTCGTGCCGACGGTCCGATGCCGTTCGGCCTCGTGATGTCGTTGGCGCCCACCATGATTACCGCCGCATCGGGCGGCGTGCCCGCGACGAACATGGCGTCGATCTGGCCCGCGAGGCCCTTGGATGTGGCGCCGACGATCGCCTTGGTGCTCAGCCGGATCCTTGCGCCGGATTCCTCGGCCAGCCCGCGCGCGATCAGCACCCCGGGCAGCTCTTCGGCGTCCTGACAGCCGTAACCGCAGGCCGTCGAGTCGCCGAACACCATCAGGTGCAGGTCGAAGGGCACGCCGCGGTGCCAGCGCTCCACCGGGCCGCCGCCGGGGGAGTAGATCCCGTCGGCCCGGGGAGGGATGTCCCATGACTTCGGAATGACGCGTCGGGCCTGGTCAGCCTGTCCGCTCAGGAAAGTGCGGGCTCCGACGTAAGCGGAACCCGTCGATGCGAGCGTGGCCGCCGCCGCCAGGGCGACTGTCGACCGACGCGGTGCACGAATCCTCACGAAACCAGTTTATTGGCGAAATTGCCGGTTATCAGCGTGGCGAGACATGTTCCGCGGTCACGTTGCGGTATCAAGTCCGGTATCGAATCAGTTTCTTTGATTGTTGAACTGACTAACGATGTCAAGCTAAGTTACCGGGGTTGGCCGAGCAACGAGCCACCCAAGGGCACTACAGCGTCGTAGGAAGTGGTGGCGATGACGGCACCAAGCAAGGCCCCAAGCACGCCCAGAGCTGCGTTCATTGCAGCTAGAGGGCATAAACCCCGTAAATTTCCTGTCAGCGACGGCGCGCCGGTCGAGGTCGTCGAAGACGGGCCCAGCATGGCCGGACGGCTGTTTTCGCTGGCCGTAATGCTGACGATCAGGCCAACTCTGGCTATCGGCAGCTACGCCCCGCGCTTGCCGTGGCCGTTCGGCCTTATAGACGTGGCGTGTCGCGTGCTGAAGCCCGCACCCGGCACTGTACGCGCGACGATCTCGTTACCGAACTGCGATGCGCAGCTGGTCCGTGCCGGCGGCGTGTTGCCCGCCGACGGTAAGCGGCGGGTGATCGTCTACATGCACGGCGGCGCGTTCCTCACGTGCGGTGTGAACTCGCACGGCCGGCTAGTGGAGGCGCTGTCCAAGTACGCCGACAGCCCGGTGCTGGTCGTCAACTACCGGATGATCCCGAAGCACTCCGTCGGCCAGGCGGTCGACGACTGCTACGACGCCTACAACTGGTTGCGGCTCAAGGGCTACGACCCCGAGCAGATCGTGCTCGCCGGCGACTCGGCGGGCGGATACCTGGCGCTCGCGCTCGCCGAGCGGCTGCAGCAGGACGGTCTCGCGGGTGAGAGCCCCGCGGCGATCGTGACGCTGTCGCCGCTGTTCGAGATCGACAACGAAGGGCGCGCCAACCACCCGAACATCCACTCCGACGCGATGTTCCCGCCGAAGGCGTTCACCGCGCTGGTGGAGCTCGTGGAAGCCGCGGCGGAGCGCAACATCGTCGACGGCAAGCCCGAGCAGATCTTCGAGCCGCTCGATCACATCGAGCCCGGGCTGCCGCGCACGCTGATCCACGTGTCCGGTTCCGAGGTGCTGCTGAACGACGCTCGAAAGGCCGCGCACATGCTGGCCGCCGCGGGCGTGCCCGTCGAGGTTCGGGTGTGGCCGGGTCAGATGCATGTGTTCCAGATCGCCGCGCCCGTGATCAAAGAGGGCACCAGGTCGCTGCGGCAGATCGGTGACTACATCCGAGAGGCCACCTGGTAAGCGTTCGGCCGGCCTGAGACGATGGACGTATGCGGATCGCCCGGCACGTCAGTGAGCTCATCGGCAATACCCCTCTGGTTCAGCTGAACTCGGTTGTCCCAGAGGGTGCGGGCCGGGTTGTCGCCAAGATCGAGTACCTCAACCCGGGCGGCAGCGCCAAGGACCGCATCGCGGTGAAGATGATCGACGCCGCGGAAGCCAGCGGCGAGCTGAAGCCCGGCGGCACCATCATCGAACCGACGTCGGGCAACACCGGTGTCGGCCTCGCTCTGGTGGCGCAGCAGCGCGGGTACAAATGCATCTTCGTGTGCCCGGACAAGGTCAGCGAGGACAAGCAGAATGTGTTGCGCGCCTACGGCGCTGACGTCGTGGTGTGCCCGACGGCAGTGCCGCCCGACCACCCGGACAGCTACTACAGCGTGTCCAACCGCCTCGTCGAGGAGGTCGACGGCGCGTGGAAGCCCGACCAGTACTCCAACCCGATGGGCCCGGAAAGTCACTACGAGACGACCGGACCCGAGATCTGGACCGACACCGACGGCGAGGTCACCCATTTCGTCGCCGGTGTCGGCACCGGCGGCACGATCACCGGCGCGGGCAGGTATCTCAAGGAGGTGTCCGACGGCCGGGTACGCGTCGTCGGCGCCGACCCCGAAGGGTCGGTGTACTCGGGCGGGACGGGTCGGCCCTATCTCGTCGAGGGCGTCGGCGAGGACTTCTGGCCCGCGGCCTACGACCCGCGCGTGCCTGACGAGATCATCGCGGTGTCCGACGCCGACTCGTTTGACATGACCCGCAGGCTGGCGCGTGAGGAAGCGCTGTTGGTCGGCGGGTCCTGCGGCATGGCCGTCGTCGCGGCGATCGAGGTTGCCAAGGAGGCGGGACCCGAGGCTCTGGTCGTCGTGCTGCTGCCCGACGGCGGACGTGGTTACATGTCAAAGGTTTTCAACGATGCATGGATGTCGTCGTACGGCTTCCTGCGCAGCAGGCTCGACGGTTCGATCGAGCAGGCGACGGTCGGTGATGTGTTGCGCGGCAAGTCCGGCGCACTGCCGGATCTCGTGCACACCCATCCCTCCGAGACCGTGCGTGACGCGATCGGCATCCTGCGCGAATACGGGGTGTCGCAGATGCCGGTCGTCGGCGCCGAGCCGCCGGTGGTGGCGGGCGAGGTTGCGGGCAGCGTGTCCGAGCGGGAACTGCTCTCGGCTGTCTTCGAGGGGCGGGCGAAACTCGCCGACGCTGTGGCACAGCACATGTTGCCGCCGTTGCCGTTGATCGGCGCCGGCGAGCTCGTCAACCACGCCGCGAAGGCGCTCCGTGACTGCGACGCCGTGATGGTGGTCGAGGAGGGCAAGCCGGTCGGTGTGTTGACCCGCCATGACCTCCTGGGATTCCTGTCCGACGGCACCAGCCGGCGCTAGCGGTCAAACGACCGGTTTACGCCCGCGCAACCGGTGCCAAACAGCGGCGTGGAACCTTGCCGAAGGCCCTGCTGAGAGCTAATACTCAGGTACATTAAGCACGCTTGTTCCCAGCTAATGAACTGGAAGGCGTCCATGACCAATCAACCGCCGCCGCCACCACCCCCTGGCAACTATCCGCCTCCTCCGCCGCCGGGAAACTATCCGCCGCCGCCCGGGCCTGGGCCGCAGGGTGGCGGATACGCGCCGTCCTGGCGGGGGCCGCAGGGTGGCGGATACCCGCCGCCACCTCCGCATCAGGGTGGGTACGGCTACCCGCCGTCGCCGGCCGGGCCGGTCGCGGCTCTGCCGAAAGAGGCTTATACGCCGTGGCTTACGCGCGTGTTGGCGTGGCTCATCGACTCCGTGCCCATCTTCATCGTGTATGGCATCGGATGGCTTCTGCTGATCGGCACCCGCGAGACGGCTTGCATCACCGACAGTTCGGAGTACGACCTCGGTGAGTTCTGCGCAACCGGTGCATCCACTTTGGGGCAGGTCTCCATGGTGATCGCCTGGCTGGTTGTGCTCGCGTATGTCGTTTGGAACTACGGCTACCGCCAGGGCACCACCGGTTCCAGCATCGGCAAGTCAATCATGAAGTTCAAAGTGGTCAGCGAAAAGACCGGGCAGCCAATCGGTTTCGGCATGTCCGTGGTACGCCAGATCGCACACATCGTCGACAGCGTCATCTGCTACATCGGCTACCTGTTCCCGTTGTGGGACAACAAGCGGCAGACGCTGGCCGACAAGATCATGACGACGGTCTGCCTGCCTCTCTAGGCAGACGCAGGCGGGGGCTGTCCGCAGTTTCAGCCGCGGGTCGGCCCCTTTCGCATCCAACCCAGCAAACTCTTTTACCCATGGAAGTGAGATGACCGGCCAACCACCGCCCCCGCCCCCTGGTAACTACCCGCCACCGCCGCAGGGCGGCTATCCGCCGCCTCCGCGCCAGGGTGGTTATCCGCCCCCGCCGCCACCCGGTGGCTATCCGCCCCCTCCGCAGGGCGGTTACCCGCCACCCCCGCCGCAGAATGCGCCCGGCTATCCGCCGCCGCCTTCCGCGCCGGGGGCGGCCCTGCCGAAAGAGGCTTACACGTCGTGGATCCATCGCGTCGGGGCCTACATCATCGATTTCCTGCCCGCCGCGATCGTCATCGGCATCGGCCAGGGCATCGCCATCGGTACCGGCGACAACCAATGCGTCACCAACGGCGGTGAATACGACTACGGCGTCTCGTGTACGTCGAGTCCGTCGGTGCTCGGCCTTCTCGCGTCGGGCCTGGCGGCAATCCTGGTGCTGGCCTACGTGATCTGGAATCTCGGCTACCGTCAGGGCACCACCGGCTCGAGCATCGGCAAGTCGGTGCTCAAGTTCAAGGTCATCAGCGAGAAGACCGGAGAGCCAATCGGTTTCGGTATGTCTGTCGTCCGCCAGATAGCCCACGTGCTCGACGGTCTCGCCTGCTACATCGGCTACCTATGGCCGCTGTGGGACGCCAAACGGCAGACGTTCGCAGACAAGATCATGAGCACCGTCTGCGTGCCGTTGAACCCTCAGCCGCTGCCGCCGGGGACTGGACAGCAGCAGGGTCCTCAGCAGTACTGACCGGCGTCACCGGAAGGCGCTGACACCTGTCAGCGCCTCTCCGATGACCAACTGGTGCACCTCGGACGTGCCCTCGTAGGTCATCACAGACTCGAGGTTGTTGGCGTGCCGGATCACCGGATACTCGAGCGTTATTCCGTTGGCGCCGAGCAAGGTTCGGCATTGCCTCGCAATTTTGATCGCCTCCCGGCAGTTGTTCAGCTTGCCGAAGCTGACCTGATCCGGCCGGATCCGTCCGTCGTCCTTCAGCCTGCCGAGATGCAGTGCCAGCAGTTGCGCCTTGCCCAACTCGACGGCCATGTCGGCGATCTTCGCCTGTGTGAGCTGGTATCCCGCGAGTGGCTTGTCGAACACCTCGCGGGTGCCGACGTAGTCCAGCGTCGTCTCCAGGCAGTCGCGGGCGGCGCCGACGCTGCCGAACACGATCCCGAACCGGGCCTCCGACAAGCACGCCAGCGGGCCCGACAACCCCCGCGCCTCCGGCAGTTGCGCTTCGGCGGGCAACCGGACGTCGTCGAGGTGAAGCTCGGACGTGACCGAGGCCCGCAGCGACAGCTTGCGCTTCATCTCGGTGGCGCTGAATCCCGGTGTCTCGGTGGGCACCACGAAGCCGAGGACGCCCTCTTCGGCGCGGGCCCACAGCACCGCGATGTCGGCGACCGACCCGTTGGTGATCCACATCTTCGATCCGTTGAGGATCCAGTCCGAGCCGTCGCGGCGGGCCGTGGTGCGCATGCCTCCGGGGTTGGATCCGAAGTCGGGCTCGGTCAGCCCGAAGCAGCCGATCACGTCGCCGGTCGCCATCGCAGGTAGCCACTGCTTGCGCTGGTCCTCGCTGCCGTGCCGGTAGATGGCGAACATCGCCAGCGAGCCCTGCACCGACACCAGGCTGCGCAGCCCGCTGTCGACGGCCTCGAGCTCCTGGCAGACGAGGCCGTACGCGGTGGCCGTCGAGCCGCCGCAGCCGTAGCCCTCCAGATGCATCCCCAGCACGCCGAGTTTGCCTAGGTCGGACGCTAGTTCACGGACCGGCACCTCGCCGGCTTCGAACCACTCGGCGATGTGCGGCCGCAGCCGCTGCTCGCCGAATCGGCGCACTGTTTGCCGCAGCTCGATGTCCTCTGGTGTCAGCCATGAGTCGAGGTCGAGCAGGTCGTCGATGTGGGCGGTAGCACTCATGGTCCATGTCTACACCCTGCTGGTGCGGCGGCACGGAAAGTGGCGTAGCCGACTCCGCAGACCGGCAACTTCCTGCTCGGGCTGCTGTCGGACTCGGAGAACGAAACGATCGCTGCAGGTCTGAACGATGTGGTCAAGGACCATCTGCTGGATGTCGTCGACCGCGACGGCCAGCCCGACCTGGTGCACCGCAGCGGAAACTGCACTGGATACTTCGAGCACGACGACCGTCCCGACGAGCCGTACCTTTCGGCCAGCGGGACGGTGCTGTCCATTAATCCGCGTTCCATGACACTCCAATTGACAACGTTCATGGGGTATTTCATGGCGCATCTGATGATGCTGGACAAGATCACCGACATTCCGCTCTACGAGCTCGATGCGATGGGTCTACGGGCAAAGTCGAATCGGACATTCGCGCTTGCGGTCTTTGCGCTGGCCTTGCACAACATGAGCCCCATCGCCGATTACGTACCCGCCAAAGTATTCTCGCAATGCGGAGTCGACTTCAACCGGTGGTATCCACTGCCTCGCCGCACGCTGAGCACCGCGCGATTCCTGCTGTCGCACCGGAGCGACCGCGAACGCCACGGGCGCACCATGGACAACGTGCGCGAGCTGTTCGACGTTCGCTGCGGTCCGCTGAACCGAACCGCCCTGGTGGGTGTCGAGCCGGCGCAGTAGTACCTTGGCCGCGCTCGTTACGCTGAGCGGTTATGAGTGAACAGAGCAGGTGGCAGGGTCTTGCCACCAAGGCCATCCACGCCGGGTTCCGCCCGGACCCGCAGACCGGTGCCGTCAATGCTCCGATCTACGCCACCTCGACCTTCGCCCAGGACGGCGTCGGCGGGCTGCGCGGCGGGTTCGAGTACGCCCGCACCGGGAACCCCACCCGCACGGCGCTGGAGGCGTCGCTGGCCGCTGTAGAGGAGGCGGCGTACGGGCGTGCGTTCAGTTCGGGGATGGCCGCCACCGACTGTGTGCTGCGCGCCGTGTTGCGGCCCGGCGATCACGTGGTGATGCCCGACGACGCCTACGGCGGCACGTTCCGGCTCATCGACAAGGTGTTCACGAACTGGGGTGTCGAGTACACGGCCGTGTCGCTGGCCGACCTCAAGGCGGTGAGCGCCGCGATCACGCCGAAGACCCGGCTCATCTGGGTGGAGACGCCGACCAACCCGCTGCTTTCGATCGCCGACATCAACGCCATCGCGCAGTTGTCGCCGGACGTGAAGGTGTTGGTGGACAACACGTTTGCCTCGCCCGCACTACAACAGCCGCTGCTTCTCGGCGCCGATATCGTGCTGCACTCGACGACGAAGTACATCGGCGGGCACTCCGACGTCGTCGGGGGTGCGCTGTTGACCAACGACGGCGAACTCGACCAGGCGTTCGGGTTCCTGCAGAACGGCGCGGGCGCGGTGCCCGGCCCGTTCGACGCGTATCTGACGATGCGCGGGCTCAAGACGCTTGTGCTGCGCATGCAGAGGCACAGCGACAACGCCGCGGTGGTCGCCGAGTTCCTGGAGAACCACCCCGCGATCGAGACCGTGCTCTATCCCGGCCTGCCCAGCCACCCCGGCCACGACGTCGCCGTCAAGCAGATGAGCGCCTTCGGCGGCATGGTGTCGGTGCGGCTGCGCGGCGGTATCGAATCCGCCCGTGACTTTTGTTCGCGCACAGAGGTTTTCATCCTCGCCGAGTCGCTGGGCGGCGTGGAGTCGCTGATCGAGCATCCCGGCGCGATGACCCATGCATCGACGGCGGGCTCGCAACTCGAGGTGCCCGACGATCTGGTCCGGCTCTCGGTGGGCATCGAGGACACCGTGGACCTTCTCGCCGATTTGGAGCAGGCGTTACGTTAGCGCCTGCCGCAACGCCGATGCGGTGATCGCGAGGTTCATCTCGGGCAGCGCCGTTTCGTATTCGTCGACCCAGCTGCCGCCGGCGATTTCACCCGCCCTCATGTGGACCCATCGCCAGCCGCGGTCGTTCAGGCTCAGCAGCGCGCCAAGACCGTCCACCGCGTGCAGCAGCGAGACGATGGCCGCCGTCGGCGGTGTCGGCGGTTCCCGGTGGAACAACGCCGACAGCAGCGCAGTGCGGGCCTGAGCGACGCGCTCGCGATTCATGACGGGCCACGCCGTCGGATGATGCTGGAATCGCTTGCCGTCCAACCGAACGCGCCGGATCTGACCGGTGCGCTCGAGGTGCTCGGCGATGGTGTCCTGGACTCCGCGGCGCAGTTTGGACACCGCGGCCGACGGCGTCAGCGGCCTGCGCGCAAGGAGCGCGAAGGCCGGATCCATGACGGGGTCAAGCGGCATCGGCCCGGCGAGCGCAACCAGCCGGCCGGGTGCGACGGGCTCGCCGTGCACCGTCGGCCGGACGCGGCACAGCAGCGCCAAGTCGAGCAGTACCGCGGCGGACAGCACGCGACCACGTCGGGTCTGGTCGAGCCCGGGCTGCGAGTCGGCATTGTCCAACAGCAGCAGAAACAGGTCTTCGGCGATCTGCGCCACGGACGGCACTGTAACGCGACGGCTTCAGCCCGTTCGCGTCAGGAGTGGTACGGCTCGGCCTTGACCAGTGTGACCTTGACGGTGTTGCCGTTGGGGACGGTGAAGGTGCGGGTGTCGCCTTCCTTGGCGTCGATGAGTGCCGAGCCCAGCGGTGAGTTGGGCGAGTACACCTCGAGCTTGCCGTCGCTGACCCCCTCCTGGCGGGTGGCGATCAGGAAGGTCTCCTTGTCGGACTTGTCGTCGTCGTAGTAGACCGTCACGACCGAACCGGGCAGCGCGACACCGGACTGCTTGGGAGCCTCGCCGACCTTGGCGTTGTTCAGCAGCTCCTGCAGCTGGCGAATGCGGGCCTCTTCCTGGCCCTGCTCCTCGCGTGCCGCGTGGTAGCCGCCGTTCTCCCGCAGGTCGCCCTCTTCACGCCGATCGTTGATCTCGGCGGCGATCACCGGCCGGTGGGCGATGAGCTGGTCCAGCTCGGCCTTCAGCCGGTCGTGTGCCTCCTGGGTCAGCCACGTGACCTGGGTGTCTGTCATCGTCGCGCTCCTGTCTCCCTCTTCGCGCTTTCGCGTGTGAAGTCCATGCTCTTCTGCCGGGAGCACCTCATGTATTGCCGCAATGGTCAGCGCTCAATCCGCGCGCAAAAGCAGCAATACACGGTCCCAGCAGGAACCGTGTATCCGGACATGTTACCACCGTCACGTCAGGTGGTTTTCACGCATTCGCCCTCCGCCGTTGGTTGCGCAGCCGACTTCAGGCCCGCTGTCAGGAGGCCACCAGGTACGGCGGCACGTCAGTTCCGCATCCGTATACGTCGCCCATGACCGGCGGCCTGGTGGCCTTGACGGTGGTGGTCACGTTCACGGTGTCCTGCGACGAGGGCAGTATCAGCACCTCGCGACGGCCGGTTTCGCCGCCGTCGAGAGACCGGGCCCGCACGATGCACACCACGGGACGCGACGGGTCGGCCCGGGTCACCTTGATCGTCACCGACAGCGTCTCGTCGTCGACGACCTGGTATCCGCCGAGCTCGCCCTGCACGTCTCCGCTGCCCAGCCGCTGCGAGGCCACGACCGCGATCACCACGCCGGCCAGCAGGACGGCCGCCGTCAGGCCGATCGCCCACCAGCGGCGGGACCGCCGAGACAGGCGTTGGCGCCCATAGCGGGCGGCGGGACGGTCGATCATCTCTGGTTTCGGGTGCCCCGTCGGTCGGATACAACTACTAGGACTGGAACTATAGGGGCTACTGAAACGGTTGAAACCTGTCGACGTGATGAGGAACCAGTTGAAGCAACTGCGGTTGATGGCCGTGCACGCCCACCCGGACGACGAGTCCAGCAAGGGCGCAGCCACCACGGCCAAGTACGCCGCCGAGGGCGCACGGGTGATGGTCGTGACACTCACCGGCGGCGAGCGCGGCGACATCCTCAACCCGGCGATGGACCTGCCCGACGTGCATGGCCGGATGGCCGAGATCCGCCGCGACGAGATGCGCAAGGCCGCCGAGATCCTCGGTGTCGAGCATCACTGGCTGGGGTTCGTCGACTCCGGCCTGCCCGAAGGGGACCCACTCCCGCCGCTGCCCGAGGGCTGCTTCGCGCTGGTACCGCTCGAGGAGCCCGTCGAGGCGCTGGTGAAGGTGATCCGCGAGTTCAAGCCGCATGTGATGACCACCTACGACGAGAACGGCGGCTACCCGCACCCGGACCACATCCGCTGCCACCAGGTGTCGGTAGCCGCCTACGAGGCCGCCGCCGACTTCCGGCTCTATCCCGACGCGGGCGAGCCCTGGCGGGTCAGCAAGCTGTACTACAACCACGGATTCCTGCGGAAGCGGATGCAGCTGTTGCAGGAGGAGTTCGCCAAGCACGGCCAGGAGGGGCCCTTCGAGAAGTGGCTCAAGCACTGGGACCCTGAGCTCGACGTGTTCGCGGACCGGGTAACCACCCGCATCGAGTGCTCGGAGTACTTCTCGCAACGCGACGACGCGCTGCGCGCGCACGCGACCCAGATCGATCCGAGGGGCGACTTCTTCGCCGCCCCCATCGAATGGCAACAACGGCTATGGCCCACAGAGGAATTCGAACTGGCCCGGTCGCGAGTTCCGCTCACCCTCCCGGAGTCGGACCTGTTCGTGGGCGTCGAGGCCGACGATGGCTGACACCCTGGTGATGATCGCCGGCCTGCTGGCCGACCAGGCGCCCAAGGACACCGGGCCGGACTTCGGTAAGGCGAGCCCGTTCGGCCTGCTGATCGTCGTGCTGCTGCTGATCGGCACGTTCCTTCTGGTGCGGTCGATGAACCGGCACCTCAAGCGGCTCCCCGAGTCGTTCGACCGCAAGTCCCCAGAGCAGGACACGACTGCCGACGACGGAACCGTCGAACCGGGCTCGGACACCAAGGCGCCCTAGTGGGCCAACCCGGCAACACCCTCGTCGACGCCACCAGCCCGTATCTGCGGCAGCATGCGGGCAACCCGGTGCACTGGCGGGAGTGGACGGCGGATGCGCTGGCCGAGGCCGTGGAGCGGGACGTGCCGATCCTGCTGTCGATCGGCTACGCCGCCTGCCACTGGTGCCACGTGATGGCCCACGAGTCGTTCGAAGACGACGACGTGGCCGCCGCCATGAACGCGGGTTTCGTGTGCATCAAGGTCGACCGCGAGGAGCGGCCCGACATCGACTCGGTGTACATGACCGCGACAGTCGCGCTGACCGGCCAGGGCGGTTGGCCGATGACCTGCTTCCTCACCCCCGACGGCAGGCCGTTCTTCTGCGGCACGTATTACCCGAAGCCCAACTTCCTGCAGCTGCTCGCCGCCGTCAGCGACACCTGGACCACTCGGCGCGAGGATGTCGAGAAAGCCTCCGACCAGATCATCGGCGAGCTGCGGTCGATGGCGTCGGGCCTGCCCGGCGGCGGACCGGAGGTGCAGCCCGCGCTGTTGGACCATGCGGTCGCGGGCGTGCTTGGCGACGAGGACACCGCACGGGGCGGCTTCGGCGGCGCGCCGAAGTTCCCGCCGTCTGCGCTCATGGAGGCCCTTCTCCGCAGCCACGAGCGCACCGGCGACCCGGCGCCGCTGGCCGCCGTCGAGCGCACCGCAACGGCGATGGCTCGCGGCGGCATCTACGACCAGCTGTCAGGCGGATTCGCCCGCTACAGCGTCGACGCCTCCTGGGTGGTGCCGCATTTCGAGAAGATGCTCTACGACAACGCGCTGCTGCTGCGGGCGTATGCGCATTGGGCGCGCCGCACTGAAAACCCGTTGGCGCGCAAGGTCACCCGCGAGACGGCGCGGTTCATGATCGACGAGCTGAGCGCCGACGACATGTTCACCTCGTCGCTGGACGCCGACGCGGCGGGCAAGGAAGGCCTCACGTACGCCTGGACGCCCGGCCAGCTCACCGAAGTGCTGGGCGACGACGACGGTCGTTGGGCCGCAGAGGTTTTCGGTGTGACTGAGGCCGGCACCTTCGAGCACGGCAGCTCAGTGTTGCAGCTCCCCGACGACCCCGACGACCCCGACCGGTTCGAGCGCGTCAGAACGGCGCTGCTGGCCGCGCGGCTGACGCGACCGCAGCCGGGCCGCGACGACAAGGTCGTCACCTCGTGGAACGGGTGGGCGATCACCGCACTGGCCGAGGCCGGCGTCGCGCTCGACGAACCCGAGTTCCTCGACGCCGCATGCGGCTGTGCGGCGGCGCTGCTCGAACTTCACGTCGTCGACGGTCGGCTGCGCCGGGCCAGCCTCGGCGGGCGGCTCGGCGACAGCGCCGCGATCCTCGAGGACCACGCGACGCTGGCCGCCGGACTGCTGACGCTGCACCAGATCACCGGTGAGGCGCGGTGGCTCGACGCCGCCACCGGGCTGCTCGACATCGCGCTCGAGCATTTCGCCGACGCCGAGCGTCCCGGCCGGTGGTTCGACACCGCCGACGACGCCGAAGCGCTGTTGGTGCGACCCGCCGACCCGCTGGACGGCGCGACTCCGTCGGGCGCTTCGTCGATCGCCGACGCGTTGCTCACCGCTGCGCACCTGGTGCCCGCGCCGCGTGCCGACCGGTATGCAACCGCGGCGCTTGAGGCGCTTTCGGCAGCGACGCCGGTGCTTACCAAGCTGCCGCGGTCGGGCGGGAACTGGCTGGCCGTCGCAGAAGCCGCCGTTCGTGGTCCCATCCAAATCGCCGTCGCCACAGCTTCTTCCGACTCGGCGCTGCTCAACGCCGCCCGCAAGCTGGCCCCCGGCGGTGCGGTGGTGATCGGCGGTGCGGTGAACACCTCGGAGCTGCTGATCGACCGCGACCGAGTCGACGGCGCCGATGCCGCTTACGTATGCCGCGGCCGGGTATGCGACCTCCCGGTCACCACCGCCGAGGGACTTGCCGCCGCACTTGGCGCGCCCGTGTAGCCTTCGCCGCATGTCGACGCCCGAAGACAACGCCAAGACCGTCGAGAAGTACCTCGAGCTGGCCGCGCAGGGCCGCCCCGACGACATCGTCGAGCTCTATGCGGAAGACGGCACCGTCGAGGATCCGGTCGGTGGCGAGGTGCACATCGGCCGAGAGGCGATCCGCGGGTTCTATTCGATGATCCCGGCCGGCGACAACGCTACGGAGCTGTTCACGTTGCGGGCGCTGGGGCAGGAGGCCGCCTTCTACTGGGCGCTGACCGTCGCGCTCGGCGAGAACCGGGTACGCATCGAGATCATCAGCACGATGACGTTCAACCAGGACGGCAAGATCGCGTCGATGAAGGCCTACTGGGGCCCCGACGACGTCAAGCCCGCCTAGAGGTGATTTCGGCGCGCTTACCGGCGCTGAGCGCACGGTAGCGCGCCGAAATCACAAAAACCGCTAGCCGCTGAAGACGGCGAACCACATCGCGATGTAGTGCAGGATCGCCGCCACCGCCGTGCAGGCGTGGAAGAACTCATGATGCCCGAACGTCCCGGGCCACGGGTTGGGCCACTTCAGGCCGTAGAGCACACCGCCGATGCTGTAGAGCGCGCCGCCGACGATCAGCAGCACGAGGGCCGCCACGCCCGCGCCGTGCAGGATCGGCCCGACGAACCAGGCCGCGACCCAGCCGAGCAGCAGATACAGCGGGACACCCACCCATCGCGGCGCAGACGGCCAGAACATCTTGAGCAGCACGCCGGCGAGTGCGCCGCTCCAGACGATCCAGAACAGCACCATGCCCTTGTCCGGCGGCAACGCCAGCAGGGCGAACGGAGTGTAGCTGCCCGCGATGAACACGAAGATCATCGAGTGGTCGGCGCGCTTCATCCACTTGCGCACCGTCGCCGACTTCCAGGTCACCCGGTGATAGGCGCCGCTGACTCCGAACATCGCGACGATCGTCAGCGTGTATATGAGCGTCGCGATCCCGGCCCGTGTCCCGACCACCGCCCAGGACACCGAAACCAGCGTGGCCCCGCAGACGATGGCGACAACGGCCGAGTAGACATGGATCCAGCCGCGCAACCTCGGCTTGCCGATGGCGTGTGCGACGCGGTCGACGACCGCCTCAGGAAAATCCTCGGCGTCCTTCCCTGCTCGCTGTGTGCGATCCGGTTCTTCGGTGTCGATCGAGGCGGTCACTTCACCTCCATTGCCCGCTCGGTGATTCCCAAACGTCACAGTAGTCTGGAACATCGTGGAGATCATTCCCGCTCGTCTCAAAGAGCCCATGTACCGGCTCTACGAGATGCGGTTGCGGCAGGGTCTCGTGGCCTCGAAATCCGAACTCCCGCGGCATATCGCGGTGCTTTGTGACGGCAACCGCAGGTGGGCCCGTGACGCTGGTCACGATGACGTCAGCTATGGCTATCGCGTCGGGGCGGCGAAGATCGCCGAGATGTTGCGCTGGTGTCAGGAGGCCGGCATCGAGATGGCCACGGTCTATCTGTTGTCGACGGAGAACCTGCAGCGCGAGCCCGAGGAGCTGGCGTCGCTCATCGAGATCATCACCGACGTGGTCGAGGAGATCTGCACCCCCGCGAACCGATGGAGCGTGCGCACGGTCGGCGACCTGGAACTGCTCGGCGAGGAGCCCGCGCGGCGACTGCGCGACGCGGTGGAGTCGACGAACGGACACGGCGACTTCCACGTCAACGTCGCCGTCGGCTACGGCGGGCGGCAGGAGATCGTCGATGCGGTGCGGGCGCTGCTCGGCAAGGAGCTGGCCAACGGCGCGACCGGCGACCAACTGATCGAAGGCGTCACCGCAGAAGCGATCTCGGAGAACCTGTACACCTCGGGGCAGCCCGACCCCGATCTCGTCATCCGCACTTCGGGGGAGCAGCGACTGTCGGGCTTCCTGCTGTGGCAGAGCGCGTACTCGGAGATGTGGTTCACGGAGGCCTACTGGCCGGAGTTCCGGCGTGTGGATTTCCTGCGCGCGCTGCGCGATTACACCGCGCGGCACCGGCGCTACGGACGCTGATCGGCCCACCCGATATGGCATGCCACACTTGAGGCATGGCTGCGCTGTCGGCGTTGGTCTTCTCGCTCAGCTGGTGGTTGGGCCTCTACCTGCTGGCCCGTGACCCCCGCAAGCCGGTGCTCGTGCTTGCCGCTGTCGGTCTGACGAGCTTCGCTTCGGTGGTGGCGCTCGACGCCGTGCGGATCGTCAGCGGCCTGCACGCGCTCAGCAGCATCGAGATCTACCTCGTCGCCGTGCCGGGCATCGCCTGGTTCGCTGTCCTGCTCGAGCTGTCGCGGCCGCACGACACGTGGCGCAGCCGGGCGGGCGAGATCGCGCTCATCGCCGTCGTCGCGGCCCTTGCCTTCTTCGGCGCCGCGATGGCAGGCAACGTCGACGGCCCGATGCGCATGGGCCACTGGGTGCTGTTCGGCGTCATCTCGGTGTCCTCACTCGGCGCGCTGCTGTGGGCTGTTTTCGGCCCGTGGCAGCCGAAGCCCGTCGTCGGCTACATCGTCGTCGCGACGCTGTTCTTCGCGCTCGGCAACGCGATCCTCGTCATTCCGCTCGGGCTCGTGCCCAGCTGGCTGGCCCTGGCGTCCACGGGCTGTGACGTCGTCCTGCTCGGTGTCGCCGTCGCGATGTGGGATGCCTTCGACGAAGGCCAGGCCCTTCGTGGCGACATGTTGCGCTCGTTCGTCGCGACGGGCGTGGTGGTGGTGCTGTTCGGCGGGCAGGCGTTGATCGGCATGGCGCTGACGGGGGAGCGGACGGCGATGACCGTGCTGTTGTTCACCAGCGTGGCGATCGCGATCTCGATCAACGTGCTGGCCGACCCGCTGGCCGGCCTGCTCGACCGGCTGGCGTTCTCGCGGTCGCCCGGCCTGCGCGCCGACCGCGCGACGCTGCGTCGGACCGAGGCCGCGCTGCCGCTGCGCTCGGCCCACCCGCTCGACGGCGTCAACGACGAATCCTTCGCCCGGCTCACCCGCCGCGCGCTGGGCCACTACGGCGACCTGTCGAAGCTGGTGGCCAGCCCGCTGACGGCGCTGCCGGTCATCGACGAGCGGCTGGCGGCGCGCGGCGCACCCGACCAGCCGCTGGAACGGGCCAACGAGCTCAAGGCCCTGCTCGCCGATCGCATCGCCCGGCTCAAGCCGCGCGACGGCGGCGACTTCGGCACCACTGAGCAGTGGCGCTATTACAACGCGCTGTACTTCCCCTACGTCGTCGGCGTGAGAGCGTATGCGCAGAACGCGACGGCCGCCGGCCTCGACCCCGTCGCGCGCCAGGCGTGGCAGTGGTTCGTCACCGAGGTGCCGCAGCGGTCGCTGCACAACTGGCAGAACGCCGCCGCGCGGCTGATCGCCGCCGATCTGCGCGGGAATCTGGTCGCGGCGCAAGACGCATAACACCGCGCTGACCTGCGGTTGGCAGTAGTTGGCAGCGTCTGGCGTCGATCTGGCAGTGCGGTGGCGCGCAGCATCGGTGCCATGACCGCAATCACCACCCGGTCCGGCCGGGACAGCACGGATTCTCTGCTGCGTTTCGCTCTGCGCGCCGACGCCACCCTATGCGGGGCAGTCGGCCTTCTCATCGCCATGGCCGCCGATCCGCTATCGCGGCTCTCCGGCCTGTCCGCCACATCGGAATGGATCGCCGGTGCGGCGCTCGTCGGCTACGGCCTGGCGCTGTATGTCGCCGCGGGCGTGCCCGACGTCCGACGCGTCGGCATCGGCGTGTTCGTCGGGAACATCGCCTTCACCGTCGTCGTCGCTGTCGTGCTCATCGCGGGCTGGCTGCCGCTGACCGCGCTCGGTGTCGTATCGATGATCGCGTTCACCGTCGCCACACTGGCCTTCGCCTACGCCCAGTACCTCGGGGTGCGCCGTCTGGCGTGACCCCCGTCGACCCGGTCCGGAGCCGCCGCTGACAGAGGTTGCGGCGTCGGCTCCGGCACCGGTTGAAGTGAAAAACCCATAGAGAAAGGAACGCACATGACCGCCATCACCACCCCTCGGTTGAAGCAGTCGACGGATTCGCTGCTGCGCTTCGCAATGCGTGCCGACGCAGCCCTGACCGGGCTCGCAGGCATCGCGGGAATTCCGCTGGCCGGCTGGCTTGCTGAGGTCTCGGGTACCACCACGGCGTTCGAGTACTCGATGAGCGCCTTCTTCATCGTCTACGGCGTCGTCGTGCTCGCGCTGGCCCAGCTGTCGTCGGTGCGCACGCCCGGCATCGCCGTGATCATCGCCAACCTGCTGTACACGGTCGCTGCCGTGGTTTTCGTGGTGGTGGGCGTGATGCCGCTGACCACGATGGGCGTTGTGCTGACACTCGCCTCCGGCGTCTACACGCTGGTGTTCGCCGAGCTGCAGTACCAGGGCCTGCGCCGGCTGGGTAAGCAATCATGATCGCGATCTCGACGCATCTGAACGAGTCGACGGACTCGCTGCTGCGATTCGCGCTGCGGCTCGACGCGGCGGTCTCAGGTGTGCTCGGTGTCGCCACCCTCGCTCTCGCGGGGTGGCTCACCGAGGTCTCCGGCATACCGGCCGCGCTGGATTACGTTCTCGGCGCGCTCTTCATCGCCTTCTCGATAGGCGTGTTCGTGCTTGCCGCACAGCCTTTCGTGCGACGGCCCGGCCTCACCATCGCGATCGGCAACTTGGCGTACACGGTGGGTTCCGCCGTCTTCGTGCTCGCCGACGTCGTGCCGTTGACCACCACGGGTGTGGCACTGATCCTCGGGGTCGGCGTCTACACCGCCGCAGTCGGCGGGCTGCAATATGCGGGCTGGCGCCGCGCCAAACGGTAGTTCCCGAAACCGGTTGCGGCTCTACAGTTTGCGGAGCCGCAGCCGGTTGATGGAGTGGTCAGCGTCCTTGCGCAGCACGAGCGTCGCCCGCGGCCGCGTCGGCAGGATGTTCTCGATCAGGTTGGGCCGGTTGATGGAATGCCAGATATCGCGCGCGGCGAAGACGGCCTGATCGTCGGCCAGCGTCGAGTAGTGGTGGAAGTGCGAGGCCGGATCGGCGAACGCGCCAGCCCGCATCGCCAGGAATCGCGACACATACCAGCCCTCGATGTCCTCGATGCGAGCGTCGACGTATACCGAGAAGTCGAACAGGTCCGAAACCATAAGCGCCGGACCGGTTTGCAGCACGTTGAGTCCTTCGAGGATCAGGATGTCGGGGTGCCGGATGATCTGCTTCTCGCCGGGGATGATGTCGTACAGCAGATGCGAATACACCGGTGCACACACCTGGTCGGCGCCTGACTTCACCGCGGTGACGAAGCGCATCAGCGCCCTGCGGTCATAACTTTCCGGAAAACCTTTGCGGTGCATCAGGTTTCGACGGTCGAGCTCCGCGTTCGGATAGAGGAACCCATCGGTGGTCACGAGATCCACCCTGGGATGGTGTTCCCAGCGGGCCAGCAGGGCCTGCAGCACACGGGCGGTGGTCGACTTGCCCACCGCCACGCTGCCTGCGACGCCGATGATGAACGGCACAGGGCGGTCGGGGTTCTGGTGGGGCTCGCCGAGGAACTCCGCGGTCGCGGCGAACAGTCGCTGCCGGGCGGCGACCTGCAGATGGATCAACCGGGCCAGTGGCAGGTAGACCTCTTCGACCTCCAGCAGGTCGACCTTCTCACCGAGACCGCGCAGATTGATCAGCTCGTCCTCGGAGAGCTTCAGCGGGGTCGACATGCGAAGCGCGCGCCACTGACTCCGGTCGAACTCCACATAGGGGCTCGGCTCGCTCAGCCGCGGCATGAGATCAGTCTTGCAGTTAGCGTGGTCGCCATGGACCCCGGCACCCTGATCCGCGAATACCTGCTGCTCGGCCTGCGGTTCGACCGGATCGAGGAGGGCTACGTCGACTCGTTCACCGGTGATCCCACTTTGCGCGAGGCGGTCGCGTCCGAGCCGGCGCCCGACCCCGGCAAGCTGGCCCGCCATGCCGACCGGCTGCTGGCCGAACTCCCGGGCGTTCCGCGAATCGACGGCTTCGATCAGTCCCGGGCGGAGTACGTCGGCGCCCACCTCCGCGCCCTGGCCTGTGCCGGAAGGAAATTCGACGGGCAGCCCGTCGGCTTCGTCGACGAGGTGGATGCCTATTTCGACGTGCAGATCACCAAGGGCGATCCCGACCGGTACCGGGAGGCGCACGCCCGTCTCGACGAGGCGCTGGGCGGCAGCGGGCCGCTGGCCGAGCGGATGCAGGCCAACCGCCACGCAGAGGAGATCCCGCCGGAGCGACTCGAGGAGGCCATCCACGCGTTCTCCAGCGCGCTGCGCGACCGGGTCCGAGCGGAGTTCCCGCTGCCCGACAGCGAGACGATCACCTACGAGGTCGTCACCGACAAGCCGTGGTCGGGATTCAACTACTACCTCGGCGATTACCGCTCGACCGTCGCGGTCAACGCCGACCTCAAGCAGCAGATGTCGAACCTGCCCCGGCTGGTGGCCCATGAGTCCTATCCCGGCCATCACACCGAACACTGCCGCAAGGAGGCCGGGTTGGTGGCCAAGCTCGGCCATGCAGAGCAGACGCTGTTTCTCGTCAACACCCCGCAATGCCTGATGGCCGAGGGCCTTGCCGACCTCGCGCTGTACGCGGCGATCGGCCCAAAATGGGGTTCCTGGGCCGCTGAAATCTACGCCGATCTGGGGCTTCGCTTCGACGGTGAGCGCGCGGAAGCCGTCTCCGAGGCGACGGCGGCGCTGGCGGACGTCCGGCAGGACGCCGCGCTGATGCTGCACGACGAACACCGCGACGTCGACGACGTGGTGGCCTTCCTGCGGCGCTGGCTACTGGTCACCGACGATCGGGCAAGGCAGGCGCTGCGGTTTCTGTCGTCGCCGCTGTGGCGGGCCTACACCAGCACCTATGTCGAGGGATACCGGCTGCTGCGCGGCTGGCTTGACGACCGGCCAGCGGGCGTGAGCCTCACCGACCGGTTCGGCAGGCTGCTGGACGAACCGCTGATCCCGTCGACGCTGCGCGCCGCCTGAGCCGAGTGTGCGGTTTCGGCACGCGACACGCCGTCTGGCCGCACGAAACCGCACGGTTGGCGCGAATCCCGGCGACGTAGGCTGACAGGCATGACGGCAGACTCCACCACCACCGCCCCAGCGCCCGGCGCCGAGTACGCCGAAACCGCGAGCGCCGCGTATCGAGACATCCTGCAGATCATCGAATCCGTCGAACCGCGCATCGCCGCGGCAACACGCAAAGAGCTTGCCGATCAACGGGATTCGCTGAAGCTGATCGCAAGTGAGAACTACGCCTCGCCCGCCGTGCTGCTGACCATGGGCACATGGCTGTCCGACAAGTACGCCGAGGGCACCATCGGCCACCGCTTCTACGCCGGCTGCCAGAACGTCGACACTGTCGAATCGGTGGCCGCCGAGCACGCGGAGAAGCTGTTCGGTTCGCCACATGCGTACGTCCAGCCCCATTCCGGCATCGATGCCAACCTCGTCGCCTATTGGGCCATCCTGGCCACTCGGGTCGAAGCGCCTGGCCTGGCCGAAGCGGGCGTCAAGAACGTCAACGACCTGTCCGAGGCCGACTGGGAGCAGCTGCGCGGCAAGCTGGGCAACCAGCGGCTGATGGGCATGTCGCTGGACGCGGGCGGACACCTCACGCACGGGTTCCGGCCCAATATCAGCGGCAAGATGTTTTACCAGCGCAGCTACGGCACCGACCCGAAGACCGGTCTCCTCGACTACGACGCGCTGGCCGAAGCCGCCCGCGAGTTCAAGCCGCTGGTGCTGGTCGGCGGCTACTCGGCCTATCCGCGGCGGGTGAACTTCGCCAAGCTTCGCGAGATCGCCGACGAGGTCGGCGCGACGCTGATGGTCGACATGGCCCACTTCGCCGGGCTGGTGGCGGGCAAGGTGTTCACCGGCGACGAGGATCCAGTACCGCACGCCCACGTGACCACGACGACGACGCACAAGTCGCTGCGCGGGCCGCGCGGCGGGTTGGTGCTGGCCACCCCGGAGTACGCCGATGCCGTCGACAAGGGCTGCCCGATGGTGCTCGGCGGGCCGCTGTCGCACATCATGGCGGCCAAGGCCGTCGCCCTGGCCGAGGCGCGCCAGCCCGCGTTCCAGACCTACGCGCAGCGCGTAGCCGACAACGCCAAGGCGCTTGCCGAGGGCTTCCTCAAGCGAGGCGCGACGTTGGTCACCGGCGGCACCGACAACCACATCGTGTTGCTCGACGTGCAGTCGTTCGGGGTCACCGGACGCCAGGCGGAGTCGGCGCTGCTGGACTCCGGCGTCGTCACCAACCGCAACTCGATCCCCAACGATCCGAACGGCGCTTGGTACTCCAGCGGCATCCGGTTCGGCACGCCGGCGCTGACCACCCGCGGTTTCGGCGCGGCCGAATTCGACCGCGTCGCCGAGCTGGTGGTCGACGTGCTCACCAACACCGAGGCCGCCGCGGCCTCGTCGGGTCTGTCGAAGGCCAAGTACAAACTGGCCGACGGCACCGCGGAACGCGTGCACGCGGCGGCCGCCGAACTGCTGGCGGCCAACCCGCTGTATCCCGGCCTGACGCTCTAGCTCGCCGCGCGAAAGCCCGGGTCAGGGAGTTGAACGGCGGCATGTGAAACGCCGCGCCCAATTTCAAAAAAGGTGTGAACCTGGGTTACAGTAACCCCATGGCACAGAAACCTGTCCCTAACGCACTGGTCCTGGAACTCGAGCCCGTCGTTGCGCAGAACCTGGATCGGCATCTCGAGACCGAAGAGCTCTGGTTCGCGCACGACTACGTGCCGTTCGAACAGGGTGAGAACTTCGCGTTTCTCGGCGGCAGAGACTGGGACCCGTCAGAGGTCACCCTGCCCAGGCACATCACCGACGCGCTCGAGATCCTGCTGATCCAGAAGGACAATCTCGCCGGATACCACCGCGAGTTCGTGTTCAGCTTCATCCTCGAGGAGAAGTGGGGCCGCTGGCTCGGCCGGTGGACCGCTGAGGAACACCTGCACGCGATCGCTCTGCGCAATTACCTTGTCGTGACACGTGAAGTCGATCCGACGGCCAACGAGGACGTGCGCGTCGAACACGTCATGAAGGGCTACCGCGCCGACACCTACAGCCAGATCGAACGGCTGGTATTCATGGCGTTTTATGAGCGCGCGTACGCGGTCTACTGCCGCAACCTCGAAGCGCAGATCACCGAGCCAGCGCTCAACGGGCTGATGGGCCGCATCGCCAGGGACGAGGAGCGGCACGAGGAGTTCTTCGGAAACCTCGTCGCACACCTGCTGGAATTCAGCCGCGACGAGACCATCGATGCGATCGCGCGCCGCGCCGCAGACATGGAAGTAATCGGCGCCGATATCGACGCGTACAAGGACAAGGTTGCCGTCGTCGCCGAGGCCGGCATCTTCGACGAAGCGATTTTGCGCAAGGTCATTTCCGACCGGATCACGGCGTGGGGTCTTGGCGATGACCCGAAACTTCGCGAGTTCGTGAACGCCGGGTAGACCCGCGGTTTCTCGGCACGTTGACGGGTGGTTAAACCACGGCGCGCCTGCACGACGCGCTTGCTGTTTCGGGAGTAGCGTCGTTTGCGATGGCTAGCGACATGCTCTGCTGTCCGGGCGGCACCGAACGACTCGATTCGGGAGGGCCGGCCCCGGCCCTGGTGCCGCAGTGTCCGCCGAGAGGTTCGTGCGGGGCCGCGCGGGCTCGAGGAGCGCTACGTGACCGATTCCTCCATCCGGACCTACGTGCTCGATACGTCCGTACTGCTGTCCGACCCTTGGGCGTGTACGCGGTTCGCCGAGCACGAAGTGGTCGTCCCGCTGGTTGTCATCAGCGAGCTGGAGGCTAAACGCCATCACCATGAACTAGGTTGGTTCGCCAGGCAGGCACTGCGTCTGTTCGACGACCTGCGGCTCGAGCACGGGCGGCTAGATCAGCCGATTCCCGTTGGCACGCAGGGCGGTACGCTGCACGTCGAGCTCAATCACAGCGACCCGACGGTGCTGCCTGCGGGGTTCCGCACCGAGACCAATGACGCGCGCATCCTGACGTGCGCCGCGAATCTCGCCGCAGAGGGCAAGCGAGTCACGTTGGTCAGCAAGGACATTCCGCTGCGGGTCAAGGCGGGCGCGGTCGGGCTTTCCGCCGACGAGTACCACGCCCAGGACGTCATCACGTCGGGCTGGACCGGGATGGACGAGCTCGACGTGTCCACCGACGTGATCGACACGCTGTTCGCCGAAGGTGAGATCGATCTGGAGGCGGCGCGGGATCTGCCGTGCCACACCGGAATCCGGCTGCTCGGCGGCAACTCGCACGCATTGGGCCGGGTCAATCCGGACAAGCGGGTGCAGCTGGTCCGCGGCGACCGCGAAGTGTTCGGGTTGCGGGGGCGCTCCGCTGAACAACGGGTGGCGCTGGACCTGTTGCTCGACGAGTCGGTCGGCATTGTGTCGCTCGGCGGCAAGGCGGGCACCGGCAAGTCGGCGCTGGCGCTGTGTGCAGGCCTGGAAGCCGTGCTCGAACGGCGTACGCACCGCAAGGTCGTCGTCTTCCGCCCGCTTTACGCCGTCGGCGGCCAGGACCTCGGCTACCTGCCCGGCAGCGAGAGCGAGAAGATGGGGCCGTGGGGGCAGGCCGTCTTCGACACCCTCGAGGGGCTGGCCAGCCCCGCGGTGCTCGAGGAGGTGCTGTCGCGGGGCATGCTCGAGGTGCTGCCGCTCACCCACATCCGCGGCCGCTCACTGCACGACTCGTTCGTCATCGTCGACGAGGCACAATCGCTGGAACGCAATGTGTTGCTGACCGTGCTGTCCCGGCTGGGCGCGGGTTCGCGGGTGGTGCTCACCCACGACGTCGCGCAGCGCGACAACCTGCGGGTCGGCAGGCACGACGGTGTCGCGGCGGTCATCGAGAAGCTCAAGGGCCACCCGCTGTTCGCTCACATCACGCTGCTGCGCAGCGAGCGCTCTCCGATCGCGGCCCTGGTCACCGAGATGCTGGAGGAGATCAGCCCCGGCGCGCTGCCGTAATCGTCGAGACTGCGCACAGCGCGCAGTTTCAGGCATATCTTCGCCCTCACAGCAGACTCGGCACGCAGGGAGGGCGCCATGACGTGGATGACCAACGAGCGACTTCATATGTCTCCTGTTCACAAGCGCATGGAGATGAACGTCGACAGAGTCGAGCCGGGGCTGGCGATTCTGTCGATGCGCTCACCGAGAACGTCCGCGGCTACTTCGACGGCAGCATCCACGGCGGGATGCTTGCCACGCTCGCGGATGCGGCTTCGGCGTCGTGCCTGGACGGCGCCTACGACTTCAATGCGCATTTTCCCGTCACCACAGACATTCACGTTCGCTATTACCGGCAGCCCAAGGGCGGTCCGCTGAGGGCCGAGGCAAAATTGGTGCATGGTGGTCGCACGCTTCTGAGCACGGAGTGCTCCGTGACGGACGCGCACGATCAGGTTCTCATCCGCACAACTGCGACGTTCATGCTCGTGCCCAACCCGAAACCGCTGTAGCGCGACGGCTCGGCAAATTGCGATTTCGGCGTGGCTGGTTGCGCTGCGCGCAACTGCGCACGCCGAAATCACTCAGCGTGGCCCGGTAAGCTGCGGCCGTGCCGAAGCGAAGCGACAGCCGGGCCTGGCAATACGGCCTGATGGTGGCCGGTGTGCTCGCCGCAATCGCGGTCGTCGTGTTCGCGTTGGTCAGCGGGCACGCCACCAGGGAAGCGTCCGACGACGTCGACTGCGCGAAGGCCAAATGCATCGCGCTGACGTTCGACGACGGCCCGGGCCCGTACACCGACCGGCTGCTGCGGATCCTCCAGGACAACAACGCGAAAGCGACGTTCTTCTTGATCGGCAACAAGGTCGCCGCGAATCCTGCGGGCGCAAAGCGCATTGCCGAGGCAGGCATGGAGATCGGCAATCACACCTGGGAACATCCCAACATGACCGCCATTCCGCCGCAGGACATTCCCGCGCAATTCAGCAGGGCCAGCGACGCCATCGAGGCGGCGACGGGACAGCGCCCGAAGCTGGTCCGCACCGCTGGCGGGCTCGTCAACGACCAGGTGCTGGCCGAAGCCAAGCGGCAGGGGCTGGCCGACATCAACTGGGACGTCATCCCGTTCGACTGGATCAACGACTCGAACATCGCGGCGACGCGCTACATGCTGATGACGCAGATCAAGCCGGGATCAGTGGTGCTCTTCCACGACACCTATTCCAGCACAGTGGATCTGGTGTATCAGTTCATTCCGGTGCTGAAGGCCAATGGCTATCGCCTGGTGACCGTCAGCCAGCTTCTCGGAATCCGCGAGCCCGGCAGCAGTTACGGAAGTCGAGACAACGGGCCGCCCGCCAACGCTCTCCGCGACATCGTTGTCGACGACATCCCGCCGCTGCCCAACACGCCGTCGCCGCCGCCGATGCCGAACTTCCCCATCACCGACATCCCCGGCGCCAACTCAGGCGGCCCGAACAACGGCGCCTGACCGCCGTGAGCACCGACACCGCGTTCGTGCTCACCATCCTCGTGCTCTGCTACGCGGTGGTGTCGGGTCTGGTCAAGAAGTGGTACCTCGCGCCCGCACTGATCTTCGTCATCTTCGGAATTGCGTTGGGGCCGTTCGGTCTCAAGCTGATCGAAGGCGCGACAGACGCGACAAGCTTCACCGTCGTCGCGCAATTGGCGCTGACGGTCATCCTGTTCAACCAGGCCTGCGAGCTCGACCTCGATGCCGTGATACGACGCAGAGGAATCACCTTCCGCCTGCTTGTCATTGGGGTTCCACTGGCGATCGGGCTCGGCATGGTGACCGCGCTGCTTGTGCTGCCGGTGATGCCGGTGTGGGAGGCGCTGTGCCTGGCCGCGATCGTCGCCCCAACCGAGGTGGCGCTCATCGATGCATTGCTCGACGACGAGCGTATCCCCGAACGCATCCGCCATGCGCTTTCCACCGAAAGCGGCTTCTACGACGGCTTCGCGCTCGCGGCCATGTTGGCGGCGCTCGCGCTCGCTTCGGAGCGCACCGATCACAATGCCTCGCGGTGGGGCTGGTTTTTGGTCCGCACCGAAGGAGTTTCGCTCGTCGTCGGTGCGATCATCGGGGTGATCGGGGGATGGGTCATCGCCCGATCGCGACGCCGCGGATGGATGAGCGACACCTGGGCGCAGCTGGCCACCCTCGCAATCGCGTTGGTGTGCTTCGCTGCCGGAGAACGCCTGCACGGCAGCGGTTTCGTCGCCGCCTTCGCTGGCGGGTTGGCGTTCGCGGTGACCGCGCGGCGTGGGGGCGTTCGACCCGACATGCAGGTCTCCGATGCTGCAGGACAATTGCTCGAACTGATGGTGTTCGCGATGTTCGGCGGCTACGCGGTGATCGTCGGCTGGCGCGACGCCAGTTGGCGCGTGGTGATATTCGCGGTGATCGCGTTACTCGTGGTGCGAATGATCGCGGTGCTCGTCTCGCTGGTCCGCAGCGACATGCCGATGCACGGTCGGCTGTTCATCGGCTGGTTCGGTCCGCGCGGAATCGGCACGCTGGTGCTCGGCCTGCTCATGGTCAATCGCGGTGAGATCCAGCAGGAACCGCTCATCACACAGGTCGTCGCGGTGACGGTGACGCTGAGCCTCGTCGTGCACAGTGCGACCACATGGGTCGGCATCCGTTGGCTTGGCGCCAGGGAGAGCGTGCCTGAAACCGCCTAGCTTTCGCTCTGAGGGCCGCAGACCAGCACAGAGCAGTTGGCGTTTCGAAGCACACCACAACCCGGCGGTCCAACCAGCTCAGCAATCACGTGCGCTTGGTCGCGCGCGATGACTACCGACTCTATCGAATCCGCATGCTCTGCAAGGTAATTGAGAACATTTCCGTGAACGGCCACCGCGCGGATGTCGAGGTCGGGGTGGAGCGTCTTCCACACGGACAAGCGGCGATCCGACTGCTCGTGGACGTCGGCGAGCCGAGAATGCGATGTAGTCAGAATGTGGAGAGGAGCACTGCGAAGGCGCGCTTCCTCGACCGCGCGTCGCAGCGCCCCATCGCTTCTGGCTGACTCGGTGGCGTCGGCCACCACCCACCCCCGCTTGGACGGCAGCGGGTCGTGTGCGAACACCACCGCGACAGGACAATGTGCGGACGTGGCCAGCGCGGAAGCCGTCGAGCCGATGCGACCGCGGCTGCTACGCACGAGTCCCGTTGAGCCGACGCACACCATCGCGGCCCATCGGGACGCCGCACGTAACGCCTGCAGCGGTCGGTCTTGCAGGATCTCGACCTCGATCTTCACCGGCCTATCGGTCGACTCGACCGCCATGAGCGCATGGCGGACCGCTATCTCGGCGGTGGCGAGGTCGCGTGCCGCGTCTTCGTTGCTCGGCCCGGTGCGCTGGTCCGGGTCGATCGCGTACACCAGCCGCAGCGGAACATCGCGGCTCACCGCCTCGTCCACCGCCCACAGTGCGGCGTCGAGGGCTGAGCGGGAACCGTCTATCCCGACGACCACAGAAGTCGTTGATTCGTGCTCGTCCATGTCGGCTCGCGTTATCGGGCAGGCGTCATCGGTCTGCGGGCGTCATGTCGAGAACCTCCGCCAGCGAGCGGCGCGGCGTCGGCGGGATCGTTTCTCCGACGCTGGGCGCCTGACCGACACGAATCAAGACCTGTGGCGTCGTGGACTTTCCGATCAACGTGGCGACGATCATCCGGCTGGCCATGACCTCGGTCAGATGGGTCAGCGTGCATGTCGCCAAACCCGCCATCGTCGCTTCCAGCAGCACAGCCGATAGCGCTTCGCCGGAACGCAGAACATCGTCGTGAGTGCTGTCGTCGCTAGACAGCACAAGGATCTTGGCGTGATCCTCCTCGACCTGAGGCCGTCGAGCCGAATGATGAGTCACCGGGAAATTCCGACCGACGTCCACCCGATCGCTCTCCGCCGCCGAGACCAGGGAGCTTGACGGTATGCCGTCGGCCAACGCGAAATCGGATGTCCAGCCGAGGAGTTCGGCGTGGTAGCCGGAATCGTAGAGGCGGAGGGATTCGGCAAGCTGGGACGCCTCGGCAAGCTCGGGGCGCAGTTCGTCGGCGATCACATCGAGGTACACGCGGCTGGCATCGACAGCCCGACGCAACTCGAGTTCCATCGACGGCCAGTTCGGTGGTGGGGCAAACGGCAGCCGATCTGTGCGGCGAGCAAGGATCGCGTTCGCGCGCTGGCGATGTGCGTCGGTGACGTAATCCATCGGAGTGAAGTCGACCGACGCAAGATGCAGAAAGTTGTTGGGATTCGGGAAGCGCTCGACATTCGCAGACCACCCTGCCGCGGCCATGGCCACGCGGAAGTGGTCGAGTGCGGCGCCGCAACCGATAAGTGCCTCCCGGCCCGACTGGTCGGTACGCCGGGGTGCCCGATCGGGGTCGACGTGCAGGGCAACGATGTCGCCGTCGAAACGCCAGTGCCACGGCTGGCTGTTGTGCAGCGACGGCGCACGGCAGGCGAGCCATACAGCGTCTCGAATCACCTTGCGTTCGACACTGGTGTCGCGCATTTCAACCTCCGGTTCGTTGCTCACCACTCTTCGGCATCGCGGGACATGGCACGAGGGCCAATGGTCCCCAACTGAGGGCCATAAGGCTCCACGCCGCCGTCAGCTGCGGACGACGATCACCGGCGTCGTCGACGCCTCGGCGACCGCAGTGCTCACCGAGCCCAACAGCATCCTGGAGAACCCGCCGCGACCGCGACTTCCGAGCACGACCAATTGAGCGCGTGAGGCTTCATCGAGCAACCACCGCGCCGGGCGATCGCGGACAATCCGGCGGACGACGGAGACGTCGGGGTATCGCTCCTGCCAGCCAGCAAGGCGCTCGGCGAGGATCTCCTGCCCGTCTTGCTCGTGCTCGCGCCAGTGCTCGTCCAACGCTGGAAACATTTCGACATCGCTCCACGCATGCAATGCGACAAGGCCGACGCCCCGGCGCGAAGCTTCATCGAACGCCAGCCCCGTGGCGGGCTCAGATGCCGGTGACCCGTCGATGCCCAGCAGGACAGGAGACGTCGGGGTGACGTGTCCCTCGGGACGAATGACGGCTACAGGGCCGTGGCCGTAATGCAGCAGGCTTCGGCTGACCGAGCCGAGGATGCTGCCTGCGACCGCGCCGAGCCCGCGGCTGCCGACGACGGTCATCGCCGCCCTGCTCGAGGCGTGGATGAGTTCGGTCACCACCCCGCCATGCCGCACTTCGGTGAGGATGTTCAGGTCGGATCCGCCGCTCGCGTCACGCACGATCGTCAGTGCCCGTTCGATGACGTGTTTGGCGTTGTCCTCTTGCGACTCTTCATAGCTCGACTGCAGATACCGGACTGGCCAGGTGACCACCACTGGGGCGATCACGTGCACCAAAGTGATCGACGCGGCGCGCATCAGCGCCTCGGCGGCCGCCCATCGCAAAGCCGCGTCTGATTCGGGCGATCCGTCGACGGCTACCGGGATCCCGTATTTGACTGACGGCTCCGACATCTCGTGCTCCCTCGCTTCCGACATTCGTACTCTCTATGTCGGCGATCGAGCGCGGTAGGGCCATTGGTCCCCGCTGCCGTGAACGGCCTAGCTATCGGTGTCTTTCACCTTCGCCATCGCCAGCACGTCGAGCCGCTTGTCGAGTTCTTCCTCCGACAGCTTGTCGCCGATCAGGCCCCGGTCGATGACGGTCTGACGGATCGTCTTCTTTTCCTTGAGCGCCTGCTTGGCGACCGCAGCGGCTTCCTCGTAGCCGATCGCGGAGTTCAGCGGTGTCACGATCGACGGCGAGGACTCGGCCAGCTCGCGCAGCCGATCCTCGTGCGCGACAAGGCCGTCGATGCAGCGTTCGGCGAAAAGCCTGGAGACGTTCGTCAGGATCTTGAACGATTCGAGCACGTTTCGCGCCATCATCGGGATGTACACGTTGAGTTCGAATGCGCCGTTGCCGCCGCCCCACGTGACCGCCGCGTCGTTGCCGATCACCTGCGCGGCTACCTGCGTGACGGCCTCGGGGAGCACCGGGTTGACCTTGCCCGGCATGATCGAGCTGCCCGGTTGCAGGTCCGGCAGCTGGATCTCGCCGAGACCGGTCAGTGGGCCCGAGCCCATCCACCGGATGTCGTTGGCGA
>JBKPSU010000090.1:0-10740 GCA_046735135.1 Actinomycetota bacterium | reverse complement strand
ATTGGACCTCCTGCTGCAGGAAAAGATCCTGGTCACCCAGGGCACCGGCTTCAACTGGCCGACACCCGACCACCTGCGCATCGTCACCCTGCCGTGGGCCCGCGACCTCACCAACGCCATCGAACGACTCGGCAACTTCCTGGCCAACTACCGTCAGTAACCAGCCAGGGTTCTGCCTCTACCCTGTTGCGCGTGACGCACTCGCACACCCACTCACACACCCTGCGAGGTCGGTCTCCTCTTGGCCCGCTCGCCGCAAAAATCGTCGTCGGCATCCTGGTGGCCATCGGCGTGGCTGTGATCGCCTGCGCCGCCCTGTTGTGGCCGAGCCGGGAGAAGGTTGACATTCCGCTGCCGTTCCAGAACGCCGCCGGCGGGGCGGTGACCACCGAGGTGGGACACGTGCTGTCCAGCGGCATGACCGATTGCGGCGGTCCCGACGTCGGCGCGGTGATCACCAAGTACTCGGCGCCGACCGCACCCCAGGACGCCGCCTGCGTGCATGTGCAGGTGGCCATCGATTCCGGGCCGAACGCCGGCGCGATGACCGTGCTCGAGTTCAGCACCGGCCCGGGCCAGCCCACGCTCGCCACGGGTGACCACATCCGCATCATCCGTCAGGTCGAGGCAGGCGGCGGCACGACCTACGCGTTCTACGACTACGAACGCACATGGCCGCTGATCGCGCTCGCCGCGGTGTTCGCGGTCGTCATCGTCGCCGTCGCTCGATGGCGCGGTCTGCGTGCGCTGGTCGGCATCGTGGTCGCGTTCCTTGTGCTGGTCGTGTTCCTGCTGCCCGCCCTGCGCGACGGCGCTCCCGCGATACCGGTCGCGCTCGTCGCGTCGGCGGCCATCCTGTACGCGGTGATCTACCTGGCGCACGGCGTGAGCCTGCGCACCAGCGCAGCATTGCTGGGGACACTCACGAGTTTGTTGCTCGCAGCCGTATTGTCCTGGGCCGCAATCGAGCTCGCGCACCTGACCGGCCTGTCGGAGGACCAGAACAACGAGGTCGCCGCCTATATGGGCCAGGTGTCGATCACCGGGTTGCTGTTGGCCGGCTTCATCATCGGCTCGCTCGGTGTGCTCAACGACGTCACCGTGACCCAGGCGTCGACGGTGTTCGAGTTGGCAGAGGCCGGTGACAACAGTTCCCGTCGCGCCGTCTTCGTCGGTGCGATGCGCGTCGGCCGCGACCACATCGCCAGCACCGTCTACACCCTCGTGCTGGCGTACGCGGGCAGTGCGCTGCCTCTGCTGCTGCTGTTCAGTGTGGCCAACCGGTCGCTCGGCGATGTGCTGACCAGTGAGAGCGTCGCCATCGAGATCGCCCGCTCCGCCGTCGGTGGCATCGCCCTTGCACTGTCGGTGCCACTCACCACGGCGATCGCGGCCGTGCTGGCCAAACCCGTTGGCACTACCGCTGTTCCAGAAGCTCCAGCAGGTAGGCGCCGTAGCCGGACTTGAGCAACGAGTGCGCGCGGTCAGCGAGCTGGTCGTCGTCGATGAAGCCGACCCGCCACGCCACCTCCTCGGGCACGCTGATCTTCAGGCCCTGCCTGCGCTCGACGGTGCGCACGAAATCGCTTGCATCCAACAGCGAGTCGAAGGTACCGGTGTCCAGCCATGCGGTGCCGCGGTCGAGCACCTCCACCGACAACCTGCCCTGGTTCAGATAGGTCTGGTTGACCTCGGTGATCTCGTATTCACCGCGCGCCGATCTCGTCAACGACCGGGCGATCTCGATGACGTCGTTGTCGTAGAAGTACAGGCCGGGCACCGCGTAGTGCGACTTCGGTGTGGCCGGCTTCTCCTCGATCGACAGCGCTGTGCCGTCGGCGCTGAACTCGACGACGCCGTAGGCCGACGGGTCGGCAACCCGATAGGCGAAAATTGCTCCGCCGCTGACATTTTGGAACCGGCGCAGGCCGGTGCCAAGGCCGGGGCCATAGAAGATGTTGTCGCCCAACACCAGTGCGACCGTATCGCCGCCGATGTGATCGGCGCCGATGATGAAAGCCTGCGCCAGACCGTCGGGCTGGTCCTGGATCGCGTACGACAGGTTGATGCCGAACGCCGACCCGTCGCCGAGCAGCCGCTGGAAGTTCGCGAGGTCGTCGGGGGTGGTGATCACCTGGATGTCTCGTATGCCGGCCATCATCAGGATCGACAGCGGGTAGTAGATCAACGGCTTGTCGTAAACGGGCACCAACTGCTTGCTGACGCCCATCGTGATCGGGTACAGACGCGTGCCCGAACCGCCTGCCAGAATGATGCCGCGCATCAGCTCACGAGATCCTCTTCGGTCAGTTCCGTCGCGGTCAGCGCCGCCGCCAGGTCGGCATGCCGGAACACCGACGTGACATGGTCGCGCACAACGCGGAACGCCACCGCCTCGCCGTCCTCCTCTTCGGCGACGACAACTCCGTCGCGCACATACAGCCGGCCCGGATCGGCGGCGCTGACCCCCAACGAGCCCGCCCATTCGCGCAGGGCCTCGTGACCCTGGCCGGCTCCGTTCACATCGCCGAACTCGATGTCGTCGCTGGACACCTGCAGCAAGGTGTCGAAGTCGCGCTCGTTTAGCGCGTCGTGCCAGGCGAGAACTGTCGCGATCTCCGAAGTCGTCATGGTCGAAACGTACGCCACTCAGAACGGTGTGCGGGTCAACCAACCATCCCAGACGGCGGCATCGCCGAAAATCTCGACGCCGCCCTCGGCTGCCGACTGGCGGCGAACGATGGCCAGCAGCAGATCCTTTGCGCTCCCGCGCAGCGCCGCATCGCCCTTGGCGTGCTCATGTGAGAACGCGATTCCGTCGTCGCGGCCGACGATCGACCACTCACCGGCGGAGCCGAGGCCGTCGTCGGTCGCGTGCAGATGCAAGGTTCGCCCTACGTCAAGCGGTGAAGACGTGCCGTCCGACTCGATGGCGATGCGCTCCAGCCACTCATCGATCCCGTCGGCGGCGATCTCGGGCGTCAATTCGTAGTCCGCGCCAACGGCGATCGCCGCGTCCGCGCGGTGCACAGTGGCTTCGTGCACGCGGCGCCGGATCCACCACTGCGCGGGCCGAGGGCCGATGAAGGTCCATACCGGGGTGTCGGCGCCGACGGCGTCCACGGAGTCGAGGATGAGTTGGGCACCCGAGTTGAGCCAGTCGATGGCCGCGTCGGGATCTTCGGGTGGCTTGCCGTTGCGCACTTCGCGGGGATCGAGTGCGTCCTCGCGCCGGTCGGCGACGATCTGGGCTGCCCATCTGTTTCCCCGCCCGACGTGGCGAAACAGCTGCCTCATCGTCCACTCCGGACACGTCGGAACCGGTGTGGCCGGGTCGGCCTGCCCGATCAGTTCGCCGAACGCCCCGGTCTCCGCGACGAGGGCAGCGCGTAAATCCACGTCACAACCGTACTGTGCGCGACGTGCTCAATTTGACGGGCAGCGAGGACCAACCCCGCAGCACCCTGGTGTCGCGACGGCTGCCCGCTCCGGCCAACTGCGCCCCGGGGTAGCGGTCGAAGAACGTCCGCAGCCCGACTTCGCCTTCGGCGCGTGCCAGCGCGGCACCCAGGCAGAAGTGCCTGCCGCCGGAGAACGACAGATGCTTGCCCGCATTGTCGCGTTCGATGTCGAAGCGATGCGGGTCGGCGAAGACCTTCGGGTCGCGGTTGGCCCCGGCAAGGTGCAGGATCACCAGTTCGTCCTTCGCGATGCGGGTTCCTGCGACGTCGATGTCCCTGCCTGCGATCCGCGCGCTCAGCTGGACCGGCGACTCGAGCCGGAGGATCTCCTCGACCGCGTTCGGCCACAGCTCGGGACGGGCCGCCAGCGTCTCCAGATGCTCCGGCGCATCCAGCAGCATCCGAATTCCGTTGCCCAGCAGGTTGACCGTGGTCTCGAAGCCGGCCGCCAGCACCAGGCCGGCGAGGGCCTGTAGCTCGTCGTTGTTCAGCCGCGGTCCCTCGTCGGAGGCGCGGATGATCTGGCTCATCAAGTCGTCGCCCGGATTGCGGCGCAGGTGCCACAGGTGGTCCGTCAGCCAGCCGCTGAAGCCCGCGATGCCCCGCTCCACCTGCTGGTACTGCTGCCATGACAGACCGAAGTCGAGGCTGGGCGCCCCCAGTTCACCGAAGTGGAGGATGCGCGGCCGGTCCTCGTCAGGGACACCGAGGATGTCACCGATGACGGTGACCGGGAGCTGCGAGCAATAACGGTCGACGATGTCGACGACGCCGTCGTCGCCCTCGAGTTCATCGAGCAGAGACGTTGCGGTCTGCTCGACCCGCTCCCGAAGCGCGGCAACGGCTCTCGGCGTGAACACCGACGACACCAGCTTGCGGTACCGGGTGTGGTCGGGCGGCTCGACAGACAGGAGCGACGGCGGCCGCAACGGGTGAAGCATTCCCGGGTCCGTCCTGTCCGCGAGCCAGCGCAGCGGCTTGGGTAGAGTGCCGCCGAGCTCGGTGACGTGGAAGTCGTCCGAGCGCAGCAGTTCGTGGGCGACCGCGTGGTCGAACGTCATCAACACCGCACGGCATCGGATCACCGGGCCCTTTACCCGGCACTCGTCGGCGAAGGCGGCCGGGTTTTCCCGCACGGCGGGATCGGCGAGCAGTCGCGCCTGGGGATCGCCGCTGCGCAGGCCGAACTTCGCGAGGCCACGGACGACGCCGTGTAGGGCGAACCAGCGGATTCGTTCCCTCATGACGCCGAGCCTACGACCGTGGGCGTTGTTGTACAAGCGTCAAACAGTGGCGCTTTTGCCCAGGGCGTAGACGTGCCACCCCGCCTCGGTCCACTTGGCCGCGTCCAAGCAATTTCGGCCATCCACGACGACTTTTGCGCGCACGGTATCGGCAAGTTCGGCCGGGTCGAGCTCGATGAACTCGCGCCACTCGGTGAGCACCAGGACCGCGTCGGCGCGTGCACACGCCTCGACCACCGACGTCGAGTAATTCAGCGTGGGGAAGAGCCGCTGGCTGTTCTCCATCGCCTTTGGGTCATACACGTTCACCGTCGCGCCGTTCAGCTGCAGCATGCCCGCCACGTTCAGTGCGGGCGAGTCGCGTACGTCATCGGAATCCGGTTTGAACGCCGCGCCCAGCACCGCGATGTTGACGCCGAGCAGCGAGCCGCATGCTTTCGTCGCCAGTTCGACCATCTTGGTGCGGCGGCGCATGTTGATGCTGTCCACCTCGCGCAGGAATGTCAGCGCATGGTTGGCGCCGAGCTCGCCGGCGCGCGCCATGAACGCGCGGATGTCCTTGGGCAGGCAGCCGCCGCCGAATCCCAGTCCCGCGTTGAGGAATCGCCTGCCGATGCGCGGGTCAAACCCGAGTGCGTCGGCGAGAAGCGTGACGTCCGCACCGACGGCCTCGCACACCTCCGAGATGGCGTTGATGAACGAGATCTTCGTTGCGAGAAACGCATTCGCCGACCCCTTCACCAGCTCGGCGGTCTGTAGATCGGTCAGAAGGAACGGCACGCCCTCGTCTAGCAGGGCGGCGTACAGTTCGCGAATCGCGGCCTCAGCGAGCGACGAGCCTGGCTGCACACCGAGCACGATGCGATCGGGATGCAAGGTGTCGTGAACGGCGAAGCCCTCCCGGAGAAACTCCGGGTTCCAGGCGATTTCGACGTCCACGCCGTCGGGAGCTAGTCGGCGTGCCCTTGCCGCGAGTTCGGCGGCGGTGCCGACGGGCACGGTCGACTTCCCGACGATCACCGCCGAGCGTCGCAGGCGCGGCACCAGAGTGTCGATGACGGCGTGTACGTGGCGCAGGTCTGCGCCGTATTCGCCCTTCTTCTGCGGTGTTCCGACGCCGAGGAAGTGCACGTCGGCGAATTCCGCGGCGGCATCGTAATCCGTGGTGAAGTGCAGCCGGCCTGCATCGAGGTTGTCGCTCAACATCTTTCGCAGGCCCGGCTCGTAGAACGGGATATCGCCTGCCGCCAGCTTGGCGACTTTGCCTGGATCGATGTCGACGCCGATGACTTCGTGTCCCAATTCGGCCATGCCGGCGGCGTGTGTCGCCCCGAGATAGCCCGTGCCGAAGACGGTGCATCGCATAAGGCCGGTATAGGCGGCCGCGATGAGCTAACTGCTAAGCGACACTTAGCGGCAGGCCAACGACAGGTGACGGGCTAGTGCCGACCGTTACCTATGGCAGAAGATGAGGAAGCATTGGCCGCCGCTGGACGAGCCGCCGCCTCCGTAATTACCCGAGCCGCCGCCCGAGCCCGGGTAGCCGCCCGAGCCGGGGTAACCGCCGCCCGAGCCGGGGTAACTACCCGAGCCCGAACCGGGGTAACCGCCGCCCGAGCCGGGGTAACTACCCGATCCCGAACCGGGGTAACCCGGGTAGCCACCGGAGCCGGAACCCGGGTACTGCTGCACGGGCGGATCGTCAGGGATCTCCTGGCGGGGCGAACGCCACGGCGGAACCCATACCGGGCGCGGCGGGTAATACGCCGGCGGCTGGTTGTACACCGGCGGATTGAAGATCGGCGGTGCCGCCGGAATCGGATCGACGGGTGCTGGAGCGGCAGGAACCGGAACCGGCGGTGCCTCGGGTAGCGGAGCCGGAGCGGCGGGCGCGGGAGCCGGAATCGCCGCCGGTGCAGGCGCGGGCTTCTCGACGAACACCGTCCTCGGCGCTTGCGCCGGGGCCTGCTGGACGACCGGCACGGGCGCCTTGATGGTCTCCGCAGGCGGCGGAGGCGCCACGGGTGCCGGCGCTGGCGCCGCAGGTGCCGGCACTGGCGCCGCAGGTGCAAGCTGTTCGACGGGCGCCGGAGCAGGCGCGGCCTGGCTCGGAATGACCGGCGTCTCGCCGGGGCTCGGCCGCTGGTCGACGGTCGGCCGGATGCTCACCGCCAGCGAAATCACCAGTGCGACGACGCCGACCACGAAAATCGAGGTCAGCGCGCTGCCGACGAGCAGGAACGGCTTGCGGCTCTCCTCCTCGTAGAACGACTCGGGTTCGGCCTCGGCGGCCTCCATCTCGTCGGAATACGCGAGGGCATCGGAATACGGGGCGATCCCCGTCGCGCCCGCGTCGATGGGAGCGAGTTGGGTGGCCGCGGCGGCCAGCTCCGGATAAGCGCTGGCTGCGGTCGTCCCGTCGCGATCCTGCGAGTAGGCCAGCCCGGCGGTGGACGCTTCCATTTCCGGTGCGTGGGCCGATGCCAGGGCCGCACCGCGCGCGAGCGCAAGCTCGGGTTCGTCGGGCGCGCTGACGGGCAGGGCCACCAGGTTCTCCAGGTGGTTTTTCACGGAGCTGACGTCGACGCCCGAACCCACGACGAACAGGCCCTGCGGCGGCGAATCGGCGGACTCGACGGCCGCGGCCATCTCCGTCAGCACGGCCATCGCGTCGGAGTCGTGAAGATCGCGGCTGAGCACCTTGACCACCGAGCCGTCATCGGTCTTCACGACCGACAGAGTCGCGGTGTCCTTCTCGATGAAGAGCAACGCCGTGGTCTCATAGCCGATCGCCCGGCCGACGGCCTGGGCAAGGGCGGCGGCGGCGTGCGTCGCGGAGACGAGCATGACGTCCTCGACGCCGCGCGCGGCGAGGGTGTCACGCAATTCGGCGGCATCGGAATGATGCGTCCACGTCACGCCGATCGACTTGAGGTGATGTCCGCTCGCCGCAGCACTCTCCTGGGTGCCGAGCACTGCCGCGGCGACCTGGCCGGCCGCACTCGATGTTGCTGAGCCGTCGTTGGCGTTGACGTTGAAGACATCGTGATCGACGGTGACACCGTCGGCCTTTTCCCCTTCGACCAGCACCATGCGGACCGTTGTAGGTGTCATCGACACACCTAACACGATGTCCACTGACCCCTCCAAAGTGTTTGCTACGCTATCTAGGTTTTGTTGCGAACTCTTTCCGTACGAGCCGACAACTAGATACTTCATCGCCACTGCCAGGTCGGGCGTTACAGCCAAACGCATTTGCTGATGGCGGTGAAGTCCTGGCCGGATCGCGACGGCACGGGTGCCCGCCGGCGCCGGTACTTAGACCCTACCCGCGTCAACGGAAACGCGAGTGCCGCGCTTCAACTTCCCGCCACAACTTCATCGCGGTCAGGCGCTCGCCCAACGTGTCAACATGTTCGGCAGCGGCATCGCGAATGTCGGCTTCCGCGGACAGCGGCTTGCCGTCTCGCTCGAACTGAAGAACCCCTGCCCGGGTGGCGGCGAGCAGCGCCCCGATCAATGCCTCCCGATCGTGGCTGCCGTCGAGCAGCGGGAGTAGATGGCGATCCGTCGACGACAGCGGCACCGATTCGTGCCACGCGTTGTAGACGCACGGTTCGGGGTCCTCCCGCACGAGCTCGGCCAGTCGCCTCGCCGGCTCGTCAAGCCGCGGGGTGGACGTCGGCGGCAGCACCACCGGGTCGGGTAGCGCGCCAGGCCGTGGACGATGAGGTACTGGAGCGCCGTTGGCCTGAGCTCGCCCCACCATCTCGATGAGGTAGCAGGGCGAGTTGAACGGCGCCAGCTCTTCATGTCTTCATGCAGCAGGTAGTGATCCGTCAGGTTGCCCTGCGCCCTGTAGTCGCTCAGCGCCTTGGCCAGCACGCTGTCGGCGGGCGCGACCTCTTCGAGGAAGTCGATCATGCCGCGCGCATAGGACACCTTCTCCTGTGGACTCGTCATGGCGCCGCCGCGCAACAGCATCGCGTCGCGGACGATCTCCCTGGCCTTCCAGCAGGGATACACGTTGTAGCTGTGGTAGCCGATGCCGTCTGGAGCCAGCGCTGCGCGGAATGCGGACAGTATCGCCTGCTGCACGTGCTCAGGCACCCGGCTGTAAACACCATGGCAGACAACGAGATCGAACGTCCCCAGCGCCGCCGGATCTATCTGGGCGATGTCGGCCTGGAAAAGCTCCACGTTGCGGAGTCCGAGCGCGGCGACGCGCCGGCGCCCTTGGTCGATCTGCACCTGCGACAGGTCGATGCCCACCGCACGGGCTTCGGGATGCCATGCGGCGAAAGGGATCAGGTTGCCGCCTGCCGAGCACCCGATCTCCAGCACTCGGGCGGTCGACACGTCAGGAACCTCGAGGCCGAAAAGATGGGCGATCGCGGCGAGGTGCCCCGGGGCGGACTGCGGAAACGGATGCGTTTTCGTCCATCGTCCCTCAGGCCGCTACGTCGACTTGATGAAGTTCTGGTACGACCGCGACGGGGTCGGGCCACGCTGGCCCTGGTACTTCGAGCCGGCTTTGGCACTGCCGTAAGGGTTTTCGGCCGGACTCGTCAACCGCAGCAGGCAGAGCTGGCCGATCTTCATGCCCGGCCACAGCGTGATCGGCAGGTTCGCGACGTTGGAAAGTTCGAGCGTGATGTGGCCACTGAAGCCGGGGTCGATGAACCCCGCCGTGGAGTGGGTCAGCAGGCCAAGCCGTCCGAGCGACGACTTGCCCTCGAGGCGCCCCGCGAGATCGACGGGCAGGGAGCAGCGCTCAAGCGTGGACCCCAACACGAACTCGCCGGGATGCAGAACGAACGGCTCGCCCTCCTTGGGTTCGACGAGGCTGGTCAGATCGTCCTGGCGCGTCGAGGGGTCGATGTGCGTGTAGCGGGTGTTGTTGAAGTCGCGGAACAGGTTATCGAGCCGGACGTCGACGCTCGACGGCTGCACAAGGCTCTCGTCGAAGGGATCGATGCCAAGACGGCCTGCGGCGATCTCGCCACGGATGTCGCGATCGGAGAGCAGCACCCGACGAGCGTAGCCGCTGAGGTGTTAGCCTTCGTGGTCACCGGCATCAGCCGGGCAGGCCGATGTAGTTCAATGGCAGAACATCAGCTTCCCAAGCTGAATACGCGGGTTCGATTCCCGTCATCGGCTCCGATATCCAACGTGGTGGACGGCCTTCCGCGGTTTAATTCCCAACACGGCCTCTGCTTCTGTACCCCGCCCGTACCCCAACCCACGGGTCCACAGGACGGGCCTGGGGCAGGTGCGGCGCAGTAGAGAAGGGGCAGGGCACAAGCGACGGGGCAGGGGCACCCCTGCCAGGGGGTGGGGCAGTGGCACCCAAGTTGGTGAACGTGGCCGAGTGCGTCCCGGGTGGCGATGTCTTGCACACTGGGGTCGTCTCCGAGGACGGCAGCTGGTGCGACCGGCATGGGTGCCCGCGAGATACCCCAGGGGGTTACCCCGCCCCGTGCTCGCTGACCGGTTCGTAATGCGGCCGCCCGATTATGTACGGATTTTAGGGTTTCGAAAACCACAGACCCGCTCACAGGGTCACCTGATCGCCCCGGCTCGGGTCTGTCGAATCACCCATGCAGCGCGTAGCTGTAGCCGGTTGGAGTGAGCCGGTCTACTTCCAGCTACCACGGATGCAACATCGTCCGCGCCAACCAGTGGAAACCGCCACGCGGACCTTGTCGAGCCCCGCGCGCTATTCAAGTGGCGTCGGGCTCGACATAACCGAAAAACTCTCGTGAGGCGTTCGCTCTGTCGTCCACCCCTTGACCCCCGGTAGCTCGGTCCGCGTTTCGGTGTAAGTGAGGACGAGGTGATTCTTTGCCCGCGAAATGCCTACGAAGAACACCGCTCTCTCGTCCACGCCTTGCCGAAGAACGTTTCCTCCTCGATCCCGAGAAAGAAAACCAGGTCGAACTCGACGCCCTTGCTTTTGTGCGCGGTCAGGATCCGAACGGCGGATGTATCAGCAAGCCGGCGGACCGCTTCGACGGGAGTACACCCGCTCTGGA
>JBKPSU010000089.1:0-8086 GCA_046735135.1 Actinomycetota bacterium | reverse complement strand
CGGCGAGATCGGTGGTCACGAGCGGTAGCCTAGCCACCCCCGCCATGAACGTCATGGTATTCGCGATCTGAGCGGTGGTCGTGGGATGAAAAACGATGTACGGGAACAGTATTCGCGGAAGCCCGGGCGGTCTTTCATGTGCTTCTCGAGCAGTCTCGCGCCGGTGGCGTAGACCAGGAAATAGGTCATGAGCGCGGGGGACAGCACCGTGACCAGCGAAATCCAGCTTGCGATGGATGCAAGCCACAGCCCCCACCACACGCATGCGTCGCCGAAGTAGTTGGGATGCCGCGTCCACGCCCACAGGCCGCGATCCATCACCACGCCCTTGTTGGCCGGATCGGCCTTGAACCGGCGAAGTTGGTGATCGCCGACCGCCTCGAACGCGACTCCGACGACCCAGATCGCAACGCCTGCAATCAAAATGGGCCACAGAGCCCGTGGCGTCGGCCCCAGTACCGCCGACAGTTGCAGCGGAAGCGAGACGAACCACCCCGCCGCCGCCTGAATCAGGAAGATCTTGCGGAGCACGGTGCCCGTCGAGAACTCTCCGCGCAGCAGTCGCTCGTACCGCGGGTCTTCACCCTTGCCCGCCGACTTCCGCACCATGTGCCAGGCCAGCCGCAACCCCCACACGGCGACCAGGAACAGCAACAGGAGTCGGCGGAAGGGGTCGCCGTCACCCAGCACCGCTGCGACCGCGGCGACGCCGACGAAGCCAAGGCCCCATGTGACGTCGACGACGTTGTACCGGCCGATTCGGCGGCCGACGGCGAACGTGACGCCGTGCATGACCACCAGGACGGCGACGGAGGCAGCGGTGACCACCAGAAAATTCATCAGCAGGCCCCCGTCGGGGCGAACGTCCACTGATAGACATCGAGGTAGCCGGACCGGAAACCGGCTTCCGAATAGGCCAGATATAGCTCCCACATTCGACGGAAAACCTCGTCGAAACCCAACGCCGACAGGGCGTCCCGACGCTCAACGAAGCGCTCCCGCCACAGCCGCAGCGTTTCGGCGTAGTGGCCGCCCATCGACAGCATGTCCATCGTGCGCAATCGTGTGTGCCGTTCGTTGACGCCGATGATCGCTTCTGCAGACGGCAGCAACCCACCGGGGAAGATGTACTTCTGGATCCAGGTATAGGTGTTGCGCGAGGCCATCATTCGATCGTTCGGCATCGTGATCGCCTGAATGGAAACCCGCCCGCCCGGCGATACCAACCGGTCCAGCGTCTGGAAGTATTTCGGCCAGAAGCGGTATCCCACCGCCTCGATCATCTCCACCGAGACCACCGCGTCGTAGCAGCCGTCGACGTCGCGGTAGTCGAGCAACTCGATGTCCACGCGCTCCGACAGCCCTGCGGCGGCCACACGTCGACGGGCCAGCTGCTGCTGTTCGGCCGACAGCGTCACCGACCGGATGTGAGCGCCGCGCGCGGCCGCGCGGATACACAGCTCGCCCCATCCGGTGCCGATCTCCAGCACCCGGCTGCCGGGACCCACCCGCGCGGCGTCGAGCAGACGGTCGATCTTGCGCCATTGAGCGTCGGCCAGCTCGTCGCGGGTGGCCGGAATCGTGTCGAACAGGGCGCTGGAGTAGGTCAACGTCTCGTCGAGGAACTCCCCGAACAGCTCATTCGACAGATCGTAGTGCGCCGAGATGTTGCGGCGGGCTTGTTTCCGGTTGTTGAACTGCGAACGAGGTTGCCGGACAACGGCGATGGGCCGCAGGCGCTGCAGTGACCGCGGAACGAGGTCGGCCACCGACTTGGCGAACTCGGTGAGCACTCCGGCCAAGTCGGTCGAGTTCCACTCACCGGCCATGTAGGACTCGCCGAAGCCGATCAGGCCGCATTGGCCGATCCTTCGCGCAAGCCGTTCGGGGTGGTGAATCACCATTGTCGGCAGTGTCGGGTCCGCAGCGCCGATCACCGTCCCGTCGGGATAGGCGAGTCGCAGCGGCAGCCGGGCCGCCGCACGACGGAACAGCCGGTCGGCGATCGGCGCCGCGGCGATGCTGAGCGGGCCCGAGGGAACGCGAGCCACATCCGGCCACCGCACCACACTGATCGGCGCGCCGGCCGATCGGGCGAGTTCGACGCTCACAGCTGATCGACCCTCTCCTTTTCGGTGACCTGCGGCCGCGGCACGAGGGGTACCCGGCGGAGCCACAGTGTGATGCCCTGGACCCGAATTCCCAACGCCCCCATGAGCGGTGCAACGGGGGCCACCAATTGCAAGCGAATGATCTGACGGATGCTGGCTTTCAGTCTGTCGCCGCGCATCGTGGCGACGAATGCGGGCTGGTTCTCCCTGTGCAGCGAGATGGTCACGTTCAGCCCGGAGTCCGGCCGCGGTGCGCGCACCAGGTAGTAGCCGTCGACGTCGTTGAACGGTGACACGTAGAGCCTCTTCATCGCCATCGCGGGCTGGCCCGAGTCCGGTGGCAGCAGGTACGCGTGCCTGCCCCCGTAGGTGTTGTGCACCTCGGCCACCACGTGCCGAAGCACACCGTCGGCGTCGTGACACCAGTACAGGCTCAACGGATTGAAGACGTATCCGAGCACCCTGGCCTGCAGCAGCGCGGTGATGGTCCCACCCCGCAGGTCGACCCCGCGGTCGGCGAGGAAGGTGTCAATACGTTCTCGCAGAGTGGCATCCGGCTTCCCGTCGAAATGATCGGCAGCGTCGAAGCGGGCGAACGGCCGCAACCACCTCGGCAGCTGTGGCAGCCGGTCGATGTCGACATACCAGCTGTAGCTTCGATGCTCGAAGTAGTGGTGCACCGGCGCGCGGCGCAGATGCGTGATGCGGGTGCGGTAGAGGGCGGGGGTCAGCACGCCACAACCGCCTTTCGCCGGACGCCGCTGGGCCATGTCGCGCCGAGCCGTTGGGCGGCCCGGAGCCCCGATGCGGCACCGTCCTCGTGGAATCCCCACCCGTGGTAGGCGCCGGCGAACACGATCCGGTCGTCGTTCAGCTCTGGTAGGCGGTGTTGTGCGGCAACGGATTCCGGTGTGTACAGCGGATGGTCGTATGTCATCTCGGCCCGCACGGTGGCCGGGTCGATGCGGTCCCGACCGCCGAGCGTGACCAGAAAACGGTGTGGCCCCGTCAGCCTCATCAGCCGCGTCACGTCGTAGGTGACCAGCACGTCGTCGTTGTCGGGCGCCAGCAGGTAGTTCCACGACGCCCGCGCGCGGCGGTGTCGCGGCAGCACGGATTCGTCGGTGTGCAGCCGGGCCCGGTTCGTCGTATAGGTGATCGCGCCGAGAACCATGCGTTCTGCGGCCGTCGGCCCGGCGAGCATGCGCAGCGCCTGATCGGGATGGGTGGCGACGACGGCGGCGTCGAACAGTCGCGGCCGGTCACTTCCGGCGGTGACGAGGACGCCCTCTGGCACGCGTTGCACCGAACGAACGGGGCGGCCCGCGGTGACCTCGTGCAGCCGCATCGCGATCGCCTTGACGTAGTTCGCCGACCCGCCGACGATCGTTCGCCAGGTCGGTGAGCCGAAGACCGACAACATCCCGTGGTGTTCGAGAAAGGCAAAGAGGTAACGGGCCGGATAGCGCATCGCGTCGCCGGGCCGGGACGACCACACCGCGGCGACCAACGGCGTCATGAAGTGCTCGACGAAATACGGGGAGAAGCCGTGCCGGTCGAGGAACGACGCGAGCGTTTCGTCGTCGTCGGCTTCCTCGGTGCGGAGCAAGCGCGTCGCCGCCCGATGGAACCGCTTGATCTCGACCAGCATCGACAGGTATCGGGCCCGGGTCACTGTCGACCAGGACGGGAAGAGCCCACCGATACCCCGTGCGCCTGCATACTCGAGGCCGGTGTCGTCGTCGCGCACCGACATCGACATGTCCGTCTCCTGCGTGGCGACACCGAGGTCGTCGAAGAGGCGGCACAGCGTCGGATAGGTGCGGTCGTTGTGCACCAGAAACGCGGTGTCGACGCCGACGACGATGCCGTCGCCGCGGTCGAGGTAGTGGGTGTGGGCGTGGCCGCCGATGCGGGTGTCCGCCTCGAACAGCGTGACGCGGTCGCGCGCCGATAGGGTGTAGGCCGCCGTCAGCCCGGCAACGCCACTGCCGATGACGGCGATCGAGCGTCCGGTTGGCTCAGTGTGTTCCACATCGGGTATTCGGAGCGGCCGCGCCCCCGGATGGAACTAGATCGCAGACATCTCCCACGAGCGTGCGGCGGCGACCAAGCCCTGGATCAGCGCGGATGTCGGCGGCGACAGCCCGTCCTCCTCGGGCGGCGCGCTGCGCGGGCTGGTGCCGCGCAGCCGCGGCGAGAGCTCGAGTTGGGTGCCGCCACCCCGGACACGGTTGACCGGGTTGTCCGGGTGCATGCCGCGCAGCTCGCGCGGGATCGAGTCGAGGTCGGTGATGATCCGGTAGCCCGGCACGTCGAAGTGCTCAGCGACGTGAGCCGCGAGGGTCCGGTTGCGCCCGCCCGCCAGCAGTTGGTTGCTGCGGCCCAGCCGTCCGTAGCCGTGCACCGAGATCGCGACTTCGACGTGGTCGAGGAACTCCGCCAGTCGGTCGGAATCCTCGGGCCGGTAAAGCGCCGACGGGAGGTGATGCGGATAGTCCGCGGGATGCCGCAGCAGATAGACAGATGCCCCTGCGGCGTCGGCGGCGCGCTCGGCGATGACGTCGGTCATCTGCTCGAGTCCGCCGCCGTGGATCGCCATGAAGCCGAACCGCGACCGCAGCGTACTCGACTCGACCACGCCGGGATCGGCGAGCAATTCTGAAAGCGATTGTGGCGCACCGGTACCCGAGTTGTCCTTCGGAACGGGCCAGTGCGCCGGGTCCCAGCGCCGCAAGAACTCGATCCACCGATTCGGCAGGCCGTGGTGGGTGGCCCCGTCGATGATGCGCTCGAGATAGCCCGGCCGCGGCGGCCCGGGGTCGACGCGGTGATCGATGTACACCCACGCCTCCGCAGGCCCGACGTCGGTATGGACGGTGAGCCGGTCACGGCGGTATCGCACCGGAACGCCCTCGGCGCTGTCCAGCGTGGCGAGGTCGTGGTCGTCGAGCTGCCACAGCACGCCGTGTACCTGCGATCCGTCTAACTGCTCGACGGTGGCGACGCCGCGTTCGTTGATCAGCCAGTCGTGATCGGCCAGCATGGCCGGCCGGGGGTCGGTGGCGCCGGGGCAGCGGCGCGCCATCTGCTTCGCGCACAGATTGGATCCGTACGCGAAGTAGCTGTGACGGCCGTTTCGCATTCACTCCAGCTTATCGTTCGGCGACGACGCGCCGATGGCGGCGATATTTGTGTTCTGGGCTCCAGAGCGCGTCGGCGACGTTCATGCTTGTTTGCATGGACTCCCAGCGACGAGCCGGTTGGTACATCGTCATCGGGTTGGCGCTGGCGGCCGTGTCGGTGGGCATCGCCATATTCGCGATCGGCCGCGGGGATGACGGCGCGGCGACATCGCCCTCTCCGACCTCGATGACCGCTGCCCCGACCACCGGCGATATCGCCACGACGCCGCCGACGCGCCCGACGGCGGATTTCGGCCCGACGTTCCTGCCGGGACCGCCTGTGCAACAACCCTCCACTGTCACGGTGACCGCGCCGGGCCCGACCGTGCTCGCCGCGCCGTCGTCGAGCGGAGGCGTCAGCAACACTGCGACCACGGTCGCGGCCATCACGGCGCTCGTAGGGGCGATAACCGGATTACTGGCCGCCGCAACGGGTTTGGTCAAGGTGCTGCGTCGTGAGCCGGCCCCGGCAACCCCCGCATCGCCGGCATCCCCGGCTCGCTGAGCGTTGTCGGGTCAGCGAGCGACGATCAGGTAGATCAGGATCACGTTCAGCACGGTGATCAAGGCCGCGACGCCCCAGCCGAGCGCCGTCGTCACCCGGTGATTTGTATCGACGCCCATCAAGGCGCGATTGCTGGTCAGCCTCACCAGCGGGATGAGGGCGAACGGAATCCCGAACGACAGCACGACCTGCGAGATGACGAGCGCCCGGCTGGGATCGACACCGATCGCCAGGATCACCAGTGCGGGGATCAACGTGACCAGCCTGCGCAACAGCAGCGAATAAGAGCGCCTCAACAGACCCTGCATGATCATCGCGCCGGCGTACGCGCCGACGGACGTCGACGCGAGCCCCGATGCCAGCAGGCCGATGGCGAAGAACAGCGCGACGGTCGGGCCGAGCGTGTCACGCACGGCCGCGTGCGCGCCCTGGATGGAGTCGGTGTCGTCGCGGCCCTGCAAATTGGTGGCGGCCACCAGCAGCATCGCCAGGTTCACCGCGCCCGCCACCAGCATCGCCAGCCCCACGTCGAGACGGGTCACCCGCAGCAGCCAGGCGCGCTGCGGGCCCGCGTCCGGGTGGCCGTGCCGGTCGCGGGCCAGGCCGGAGTGCAGGTAGACGGCGTGCGGCATCACCGTCGCGCCAAGCATCGCGGTGGCCAGCAGCACGCTTTCCGCGCCCTCGAAGCGCGGCACCAGGCCCTTGGCGGCATCCGCCACCGGTGGCGGCTCGACGAACAGGCTCGTCAGGAAACCGATGGCGATGATCAGCAGAAGGCCGCTGATCACCCTTTCGAACATCCGCTGGCCGCGACGGTTCTGCACCGCCAGCAGCAGCATGGACACCGCACCGGTGATCACGCCGCCGACCAGCAGCGGCAGGTCGAACAGCAGATGCAGCGCGATGGCACCGCCCACGACCTCGGCGAGATCGGTTGCCATGGCTACCAATTCGGCCTGCAGCCAGTAGGCGATCCGGGTAGGGGTGCGAGTGTGGTCGGCGACGGCTTCGGGGAGCGTGCGCCCGCTGACCAGGCCGAGTTTCGCGGACAGATACTGGACGAGCCCCGCCATGACGTTGGCCAGGAAGATGACCCACACCAACAGGAAGCCGAACTGCGCTCCGGCGCTGACGTTGGCGGCGACGTTGCCGGGATCGACATAGGCGATGGCGGCGACGAACGCGGGGCCGAGCAAGAGCCAACTCGGACGCAGCCGTGTCTCGGTGTCACGCAGCACCTGACCCCACCTTCTATCCGGGTTGGCGAATAGAAAAGTTAGGGTAGCCGAAACGGTCTGGTGGTCGCTAGACCGGGGTCACCAACCGATGCCCCAGCCTCCGAAGCCGATGACAATTCCGCCGCCCCAGGGCCAGCCGCCGTACCAGTTGTTGACCGGCGGAGACGTGACGATCTGGCTGCTGCCGTTGGTCTGGCACACCGTCGTGTTCGGACCGGTGCTCGTGCACTGCGGCACCGCAACCGCGACGGGTGCGACAGCGATTGCCCCGGATACGCCTGCGGCCGTCAAAAGCGTTGTCAAATAACGAGTTCGGGTGCGCATGATTGGCCTCCTAGATGGGCCAAGGAAATGAATCTGGACTAGCGGTGGCCGCCGCCACCGCCCATGCCGTGGTATCCCCAGTTGCCGCCGCCGATGATCAGCGCGGGCCCGTAGAACTCGTCATCCCACGGGTACGGGTACGCGGGCGCGTCGGGGGCGGTGGCATTGAGTTGAACGTTGCCGGGCGTCGCGCACTCGGTCGTCGCGGTGCCGACGTCTTGGTCGCCGCCAACGGTGGTGCATTGCGGCAGAGTCGAGTTGTCGTCTGGATCGGCTGCTGCAGTTGGCGCGGCAGCGATCGCCGCCGCGGCGCCGGCCGCTGCGAGAACAGTCACATAGCGCAGGGGCGTCCGCATAGGCAATGTCCTTCGATTGAGCTCAGCCCGACTTACCGCCAGCGTACAACCCTTTCCCGGTGATCAGGGGCAAGTCGAGCGTCGTCCTGACTCCCGGCGGGGCGGCCACCACGGCGGGGATCGCGTTGACGACCCGCGCCGCTGTCGCGACCAGTCCGGCGTGGTTGTGGTCGCCGTTTGGGCTGCTCAGGCAGAGGTCCATCGCGTACGACGGTTCGCCGGTGATTTCGATGCGATAGGAGCCGCCCTCCTGCGCCGGTTGCGGCCACTCCGGGCACAGGTCATTGCGCAGCCGGGTGACGTGCTCGAGTACGACGGCGGCGTTACCGTCGACCATCCCGCGCACCTCAAATCGCAGTGCGGCGGC
>JBKPSU010000088.1:0-6733 GCA_046735135.1 Actinomycetota bacterium | reverse complement strand
TCGAGTAGAAGGCCATCGTCGTGACCGGCATGCCGCGGATCTCCGGGACGACGCTCGGCAGCTGAAGCCCGATCATGAAGAACGCGAACGACTCCAGCACCAGCTGAAGGGCCTTCCACACGGCGAGGTCCTGTAACCGGGTCTCATAGCCGGCATGGAACGACTTCTGGCCGAGGATGAGCGCAGCGACCACCACCGCGAGCACACCCGAGCCGTGCGCTTCCTCGGCGGCCAGATAGATCACGAACGGCGCGACGAGACCAACGGCGCTCTCCACCAGCGGGTCGTCGAGCCGCCATCGGATGAAGGAGATGACGAAGCCGAGCACCGCGCCGATCGCGATCCCGCCGCCTGCGGCAAGCGCGAACGTGGCAAGGCCGCTGCCCCAACTCGCCGCCGCGCCGATCGCCGCGGCAAGCGCCACCTTGTAGGCGGTCAGGGCGGTCGCGTCGTTGAGCAGGCTCTCGCCGCCCAGCAGCGTCATGATGCGGCGCGGCAGCCCCAGCCGCCTGCCGACCGCCGTTGCCGATACCGCGTCGGGAGGGGCGACGATCGCGCCAAGCGTGAGTCCCGCAGCGAGCGTCAGGTCAGGGACGGTCTTGTACGCGACGAAGCCGACGGCGAACGTCGTCGCCAGAGGCAGCCCGACGGCGAGCAGCCCGATCGGGCGCAGGTTGTTCTTCAGCCCGACGTAGCTGCTCTCCAGGCCTGCCGACCACAGCAGGGGCGGCAGCAGCACGTAGAGCACGAGGTTGGGCTCGAGCTCGATATCGGTGAACCCGGGGATCGTGCTCGCCACCAGGCCGGCGACCACGAGCGCCAGGGGAGAGGACACGTCGAAGCGACGGGCCAGTGCGGCCAGCAGGACCGACACGACCAGCACCGCGAGCAGGGAGCCATGCACGTGGCGAACCTCCTAGGCCGAACCTCGACGGTCGATGTCCCTATCCTTGGTCAGCATGCTGAAGAGGTCACGCGAACGCGATCCGAACGCGTCGGCTGCGCCGACGACCTGCGAGCATCTCCCCGCTTCAACGCAGGAGCCTGAGCCGCTTACTCCCGGGCAGTGCCACTTGGGCGAGAACACATGGGCGCATTTGCGGATGTGCATGACGTGCGGCCAGGTCGGCTGCTGCGATTCCAGCCCGCACCAGCACGCCAGCGAACACTTCCGCCGGACCGGTCACCCAGTCGTGCGATCGGTAGAGCCGGGCGAGGATTGGCGGTGGTGCTACATCGACGTCCGGGTCGGTTGATCATCTGGCACGCTTGACGCGCAATGACTGAAACGACTGAATCTCCCGATCCCGAGGACACCCCTGCCGTCCTCGAACCGACGCCCGACGAGCCCGACGAACCCGACGAGTCGCCCGACCAGCGCCCCGAACGAAGCGCGGTCATGCTCCTTGGCTCCGGAGAGCTGAGCCGGGAACTGGCGTTGGCGTTTCAGCGGCTCGGCCGTGAAGTGATCGCGGTCGACCGGTATGCCGATGCGCCCGCGCACGGTGTCGCCGACCGGGCCGCGGTGGTCAAAATGAACGACCCCGAGGCGCTCACCGCGATCATCGAGCGCGCCAACCCGCTGTATGTGGTTGCCGAGTCCGGTGTCATCGCGGTGGATGCGCTGGTCGCCGCCGCCGAGCGCGGCCTCGAGGTGTTCCCGACGCCCCGCGCGGTGCGGATGGTGCAGGACCGCGAGGGTCTGCGCAGGCTGGCCGCCGACGAGCTGGGCCTGCCCACCGCGCCGTTCTGGTTCGCCGGGTCGGCCGACGAGCTGACGGCGATCGCCGAACACGCCGGCTTCCCGCTGGTCGTCACACCGGTGGCGGGGGTGCCAGGTGAGGGGCAGTCGGTGCTGCTGCGCACCGAGGATGTCGAGGCCGCCTGGCAGCGTGCGGTCGCCGCGGGCCGTGTAACGCACAACAGGGTGCTGGCCGAAACCGTCGTCGAGGTGGACTACGAGATCACCCTGATCACGGTGCGGACCACCGGGCCGACAGGGCCCGCGCTGCACTTCTGCGAACCGATCGGCCACCGCGAGGGCGGCGACGGCGATGTGTTTGCGGCGTGGCAGCCGCAACCGCTATCGGCCCCCGCGCTCGACGCGGCGAAGTCGATCGCGGCTCGCATCGTCAACGCGCTCGGCGGCCGAGGTGTCTTCGGGGTCGAGCTGCTGGTGCGCGGCGACGAGGTGTACTTCGCCGACGTGCGCATCCGCCCGCTTGACAGCGGCCTGGTAACCGTTCGCTCGCAACGGCTTTCGGAGTTCGAACTGCATGCGCGCGCGATCCTCGGCCTGCACGTGGACACCATCATGATCTCTCCGGGCGCCGCCGAGGTGACCTACGCGGGCACCGAAGCGACACCGGCGGAGGTGTCCGCGGTGAACGTCAACGCGGTGCTTGCCGACGCGTTGGCCGTCGCGGAGAGCGACGTTCGGCTGTTCAACCGGCCCGACGAGACCGGCGCCAAGCGCAGGCTCGGGGTTGCCCTGGCCACGGCGCCGGACGTAACGACCGCCAGGGATCGGGCCCGGCGGGTGACCGGCGTGCTGCGCAAACTCTGGTAGCCGTGCCGTCCGACCACGACGCCACAGACAAGCCGACGATGGCTCCCTTTCTGGGGGCGCTGGCGATCATTGTGATCGTGCTGATCGCAATCTGGTTGTTCAATGCCTTCGGAAGCGACCGCACGCCTGACGACCAGAAGGTGGGGCGGGCGGCGGTCGGCCAGAACGACGCGCTGCAGCGGGAGAGCTTCGCGGACTTCACCGGCTACACATGCAAGAAGCTGCAGGGTTCCGAGTCCGATATGACTGCCCGGCAACGCGATTCGAAGAACAAGCGCGGTGCACGCTTCGTCGACGACGTCACCGATATCAAGATCGACGGCGATCGCGCGACGGCCACCGTCACCTATCATTTCGACAAGGCGCCGGACGCGAAAACGCCTGTTCCGATGACATTCGCCCGCGAGGGTGGCGCATGGAAGGTCTGTTCGACCGGCCCCAGTTAGGTGTGGGAGACTCGCGACCGTGAGCTACGCGGGAGACATCACGCCTGAAGAGGCCTGGAAGTTGCTCAACGATGACCCCCAGGCCGTGCTCGTCGACTGCCGCACCGACGCCGAATGGCGCTTTGTCGGCGTGCCGGACCTCACGAGCCTGTCGCGCGATGTCGTTTTCATCGAGTGGAACCGCACCGACGGCAGCCGCAACGGCGGGTTCGTCGACGACCTCGTGGCGGCGGGCGTCACGCCTGGAGAACGCCCTGTGGTGTTTCTGTGCCGGTCGGGAAACCGGTCGATCGGGGCCGCCGAGGCCGCCACCGAGGCCGGGATCGCGCCGTCGTTCAACGTGCTGGACGGGTTCGAGGGAAACCTCGACGAACGCAACCACCGCGGCAGCACCGGATGGAAGGCCGTCGGCCTGCCCTGGAAGCAGACGTGACCGATCAGGATGTGCCGTCGGTGCGTACTCCGGCCGAACTGCCGGAGGGCGTCAGCCAGGCCACCATCGGCGTGCGAGGCGGCCTTCTGCGATCGGGCTTCGAGGAGACGGCAGAGGCGATCTTCCCCACGTCGGGCTACGTCTACGAGAGCGCGGCCGAGGCCGAGAGGGCCTTCACCGGTGAGATCGACCGGTACGTCTACTCCCGGTACGGCAACCCGACCATCACGATGTTCGAGGAGCGGCTGCGGCTGATCGAGGGCGCGCCGGCCTGTTTCGCGACGGCGACGGGCATGGCCGCGGTGTTCACCTCGCTTGGTGCGCTGCTGGCCGCCGGGGACCGATTGGTCGCGGCCCGAAGCCTGTTCGGGTCGTGCTTTGTGGTGTGCAACGAGATCCTGCCCCGATGGGGTGTCGAGGTCGTCTTCGTCGACGGTGACGACCTGTCCCAGTGGGAAGAGGCGCTGTCGAAGCCGACGCAGGCGGTGTTCTTCGAGACGCCGTCCAACCCGATGCAGTCGTTGGTCGACATCGCGGCAGTCACCGAGATGGCGCACGCCGCCGGCGCAAAAGTGGTGTTGGACAACGTCTTCGCCACGCCGATCCTACAGCAGGGCTTTCCGCTCGGCGTGGATGTCGTGGTGTATTCGGGGACCAAGCACATCGACGGTCAGGGCCGGGTGCTCGGCGGCGCGATCCTCGGTGACAAGTCCTACATCGACGAGCCGGTGCAGAAGCTGATGCGGCACACCGGACCCGCGCTCAGCCCGTTCAACGCCTGGGTGTTGTTGAAAGGCCTTGAAACACTGGCCCTTCGGGTGCAGCACGGAACCGACTCGGCGGTCCGTATCGCGGAGTTCCTGGAGAACCACTCCGCCGTCAACTGGGTGCGCTACCCGTTCCTCGAGTCGCATCCGCAATACGACCTCGCCAAGCGTCAGATGACCGGCGGCGGCACCGTCGTCACCTTCGAAGTCAAGGGCGGCACCAAGGAGCGCGCCTTCGAGGTTCTGGACAAGCTGAAGATTGTCGACATCTCCAACAACCTAGGCGATGCCAAATCGCTGATCACCCATCCGGCCACCACCACCCATCGGGCGATGGGACCCGAAGGTCGCGCAGCGATCGGCCTCGGCGACGGGGTGGTCCGAATCTCGGTGGGGCTGGAGGGAACCGAAGATCTGCTCAACGATCTGGACCAGGCGCTGGGCTAGGTGTCGAAGCGGACTGAAGCGAAGAGGGCGCGCCGCGACAAGCGGCGAGCGACGCGGGACGCGAATTGGATCCCGGATCCGGTGCTCGACGGAATAGTGGACGGTGTCGAACTCGTCGAGGGTCTTGAGAGCTTTGACGCGCGAATCACCCAGCGCGGCTGGGCTTTCGACGATGACCAGTCCGACGAGGAGTTCGTCATCTGGTTTTATCCGCCGTCAGGTACCGAGGTCGCCGACGGCCTCGAGCCGGTGACGACGATCTGGATGCATGTCACAGAGAACGCTGAAGTCGTGCATCTCATCCTCGTGGGTACTGCGGCCGACCGGCCGATGACACCCGACGAGTTCTTCGCGCGGATCGACGCGGTCGAGGCCTATCGGTCGGGTGATTCCACCACGCCCTGAGCGGCCTGCGCGCGCTTCTCGTAGCTCTCCCGTTTGGTGTGGTCGAAGTCGAGGAACACGGTGTCCAGGCCCAGCCGCTTGTTCAGCCACCGGCGTCCGCGCGGACCGAGCATCTGTGCCGCCTGTGCGGTGAAGCGCAGCGGAGTGGGCACGGAGACATGGGTTTTCGGCTTTTCCAGAGTCTTGACGACTGCTGCCGCGATGTCTTCCGGCTCGACGGGCTTGATGGCGCCGCTGGACTTGGTGCCGGAGATCAGCTCGGTGTTGGTGAACGGCGGCATGATGACCGACACGTCGACGCCGTACGGCGCGACCTCGTCGGCCAGGGCAGCCGACAACCCGACCACGCCGAACTTGGCGCCGACGTAGACGACCTGGCCCGGCACCGGGATGAGGCCGGACAGCGAGGCGATGTTGATGATGTGTCCGCTGCGGCGCGCGATCATGTCCGGCAGTGCAAGCTGGCAGCCGGCGATGACGCCGTAGAGATTGACTTCGATCGAGGAGCGGATCGCCGTCTCGGACTGCTCGAGAAACGGCCCGATCGGCATCACGCCCGCGTTGTTGATCAGCACGTCGATGTGGCCGTGTCCATCGGTGCGGGCCTTGTCGAGGAACGTCGCGAACGATTCGCGATCGGTGACGTCGAGCGGGTAGCCCGAGACCTGGCCGAGCTTGGTGAGGTCGGCGACGGCCGACTCCTGGAACGCCACGTCGCGGTCGCCGATGACCACCCGTGCGTCGCGCGCCAGCAGCGCCTTCGCGGTGGCGAATCCGATGCCGCGGGCGGCGCCGGTGATCGCGATGGTCCTGCCCCTGATGTTGTCCATGCGACGAAACTTTACAGGTGTCAAGTTTTGTGTGGAAGATGTGCTGGGTGGCAACCCTCCCACCATGCCTACCGCTGACGGCCTCGAACTCGAATTCGCGATGACCTACGTCGTGCGCACCAGTCATCCGCTTGACCCGACGAGTGGGTCGCCATGGGGCGGGCGGCAATATTGGCAGGTCAGCGAGGCTTCCTTGGACGGCCGGAGATCAAGGCCAGCTTGGCCGCGACCGGGATCGACTGGATGGGTGTCGGCGACGACGGGTACTGGCGGCCGGATGTGCGGACGCAGTTCGTCACTGACGACGGTGCCGTGATCCTGAGGGTTACACAGGGCTCGTCCAGCAGACCGACCGCTTCGCGAAGGCCGCCGAAGCCGATGAGCCAACCGAGTGGGCCGATCAGTACATGCGGCTGAACGTTCGCCTCGAGACGGCAGCGGCCCGCTATGCGTGGCTGAACACCAGCCTCTTCGTCGCGCGAGGGCGGCTACTCGGGACCGGCCATATCGAGTACCAAATTTTTCGCGTCGCATGAGCAGTTATCCACAGTTGCGGGTTGATCCACACGGCGTCGTTGACCTCGCGGTTTGTGTCGGACGCGCCGAGTAGCTTCGCAAGTATGTTCGATGGTTCGTTGCCGGAGATCGCCGGCCTCGCCGCACTCGATGATGCGGCGTTGGTGGCGGCTGCCGGTGGCTGGGCGCGGGCGGAGAACGCCGCATGTGCCCGCAAGCTGGCGGTGATGGCCGAACTGTTCGCCCGCCGCACCGGACTGTGCGCCGGGGAGCGCGAGCTGTGGTGGATCGACCCGCAAGCCGCCGTAGCCACCGAAATC
>JBKPSU010000087.1:0-46493 GCA_046735135.1 Actinomycetota bacterium | reverse complement strand
GCCGTTGAGGCGGTAGACCGCGAATCCCGCGATTGCGACGACGAGGATCGCCACCACAAACATCCACCGTCGCAACAGTCGGCTGCCGAGCGAAAACCGCGGCATCCGTGACCCTTTCGACGAGCGGCGACACGCAGACGGACGTTATGACGTTTTCTTAGGGGCGACGATATCAACCAAGTTGACAGTACGGTACGGGACCGGACCGCACAACCCGTACGGGCGCTCGCTGTATCTTCACGACCGCGCCGCGTTATTGCGGGTGAGGGCGGGCATCAGCAGGTTGTCTACCAGGTCTTTGATGGTCTGGCGAGACGGTGCCCTGCCGGTCAGCACCGAGCGGTAGATGAGGTAGCCGGGCAACACGTCCCAGAGGTCCTCGGTGATGGCGGAGGCCTCGATCTCGCCGCGATCAACTGCTCGGGCGAGGACGTGCGCCATGAGCGCTTTGCGCTGGTTGAGGAACTGTTCCCGCATCATGGCATCGAGCTCGGCGCTGCGGGACACCTCTACGAGCACTGCCCGGATGGTGCTCGCGTGGGTGCTGACGTGGGCCCATATCTGCTCTCCGAGCCGCAACAGATCGTCACGCAGCGTTCCGGTGTCGGGGTCGACCGCGACGTGGCGGGTGCCTTCGACGAACGCGGCCAACACGAGTTCGGCCTTCGTCGCCCACCGGCGGTAGATCGTCGCCTTGCTGGCGCGCGCCGTCGTGGCCACCGCGTCGACGGTCAGCCGGTCGTAGCCGTGTTCCTGGAGCAGCTCCAGCGTCGCCGCGAGGAGTTCACACTCCCGTGGCGACCACGGAGATTCCGCGTCACCACCGGAATTCCGGATCACGGGGGCTTCCATGGAATCAGTGGACACGTGCGAACGAGTATCGGCAAGTCTGCTGCACGATCCGAAGAAATCGTGCAGGGGGTGTCACGAGTTCGACGGGTTTGCAATCCGACACCCGCGGGAACGCGGTGACCACTATTTGTCCTGCTCGCAAGGAGGCGGCCATGGCAACGCCGACTGAGGCACAAGGCGTGATCCGGAGCATCATTCCCGCGCGAATCGACCGGCTGCCGTGGTCGCCATTCCACACGCGCATGGTGGTGGCGCTCGGGGTGGCCTGGATCCTCGATGGTCTCGAGATCACCGTGGCCAGCTCGGTTGCCGACACCCTTACCCAGCCCGAGACGCTCGCGTTGTCCTCGACGGCTGTCGGCCTCATCGCCACCGTCTACCTCGCTGGTGAGGTAGTCGGTGCGCTGTTCTTCGGGCGGCTGTCGGACAAACTCGGCCGACGCAACCTCTTCATGATCACCCTGGGCGTCTACCTAATCGGCAGTGGTCTCACGGCCTTGACCCTGGGCAACAGCATCGGCTGGATCGTGTTCCTCTACGTCACCCGGTTCATCGCCGGTATGGGCATCGGCGGCGAGTACGCCGCGATCAATTCAGCTATCGACGAGCTGATCCCCGCGCGCTTCCGCGGCCGAGTCGACATCGCGGTCAACGGAACCTATTGGGGTGGCGCGATTCTCGGCACTCTCGGCACATTCATATTCCTCAAAGTCATCGACCTCAGCCTGGGTTGGCGGCTGGCATTCCTGATCGGCCCGGTCTTGGGCCTGGTGATCCTGTTCGTGCGACGGCACCTGCCCGAGAGCCCGCGCTGGCAGGTGATGAACGGCCGCGTGGACGCCGCCGAGCAGTCGATCTCCTACATCGAGCACGAGGTCGAGGCCACCGGTGTCACGCTGCCTCCGGTCGACGAGACCAAAGCCATCGAGCTTCGACCGACGGAAAAGATCGGATACCTGGCGCTGACGCGAGTCCTGTTCCGCGACTACCCGACCCGCTCCATCTTGGGCGCGTCACTCATGATCAGCCAGTCGTTCCTCTACAACGCCATCTTCTTCACCTACACCCTGGTGCTCGGCAAGTTCTACGGGGTGGCCTCCGAGTCGACACCGCTGTACCTCATCGCGTTCGCCGTCGGAAACCTCACGGGTCCGTTGACCATTGGGCACTTCTTCGACACCATCGGCCGCAGGAAGATGATTTCAGGCACGTACTTGCTATCCGGAGTTCTGCTGGCCGTGAGCGCGGTGTTGTTCAACGCTGGAGTCCTCAACGCAATAACCCAGACGATCGCCTGGTGCGTCATATTCTTTTTCGCGTCGGCAGGGGCCAGCGCCGCTTATCTCACCGTGAGCGAGATCTTTCCACTCGAGGTTCGGGCAAAGGCCATCGCGGTGTTCTTCGCCATCGCCCAGTGCTTCGGCGCGCTCGGTCCGGTCATCTACGGCGCGCTGATCGGCGACGGCTCAAAACCGTTCCTGTTGTTCCTGGGCTACCTGCTGGGCGCGGGCGTGATGATCGCCGGCGGCCTGGTCGCCTGGTTCCTCGCGGTGGACGCCGAAGGAAAGTCGTTGGAAGACATCGCTACTCCGCTGGCGGCCGCCGGTGTCGAACGCCGTAGGGGTTCCGTCCGTGCGGAAGGCGCAAGCAGGCCCTACTCACCCTGAGGCCGCCGGGCCGGGCTACCTTGCAGAGATGCGCCGTGCGACCGCGCCGTATCGCTCGACGCGCTCCTGATCGCCGAGCGCGTTGTACAACACAATGCGCGTCGCAATGCCGTCGTACTTCTGAATCAGCGTGTCCGCCAGGCCATCCCACGTCGACTCGGTCGCGAACGTCGCGATGTGCTCGTCGGTGATCTGCGCGGCCATCCCCTTGAAGTCGCCCGCCTTCTGCTTCTCCCGGATCCGCGCCGTCGTCCCATCGAACCCCGCCTCATCCCAGATGAACGCGTAGTTCGGGGTGCTCCCGTAGAAGCTCATGCTCGCTCGCACCAGCTCCCGCTCGTTGTGCCTTTCCTCGTCGCTGTCGCCCACGATCGTCATCACCGGCACGATCACCGCGATGTCCGACGTCGACCGCCCCGACTTCTCCGCTCCCGCAGCCACATTCGGCACCACATGCCTGGCAATATAGCCCGGCTCGCCCAGCGGGTGCACATGCACGCCGTCGGCGACCTCGCCCGCCATCCGCAACATCCACGGGTTCACCGCCGCGATGTCCACCTTCGGATCCGGCGCATCGATCGGGCCCGCGCTCCACTGCGGCGTGATGAAGTCCATGTCGTAAAAGTCGCCGTGGTGATCCAGCTTTCCCGTCCGGAAGGCGTGAAAGCACGCCTTCACCGCCCGCACATAGTCCCGCAGCCGCGGTCCCGGCCGCTCGAACTCCATCCCGTAGCGCCGCACCACATGCGTTCGCACCTGCGTCCCCAGCCCGAGCCGGAACTTCCCGCCCGTCGCCTCTTGCAGCTCCCAGGCCGTTGCCGCCGTCACGAACGGGCTCCGCGGGAACGCCACCGCCACGCCAGTCGAGAGCTCCAGATCCGGCGCCGCCTGCGAGGCCACCGCCGCGTTGAGATACGCGGTCCGGCCCGTCTCCGTGAAGAGCAGCCCCGAAAACCCGGTTACCTGCACGTTTCGCGCCAGCTCGCCAATTCTGTCCAAAGGCTGTGGAACCGTCATCGCATCGACTTGCACGGTGGGACAATACGCCCGCCGCGGGTTTCCGATCTTGAACCGACGGGTACTGCTCGCGGTGTAAGAGCAGGTCAAGCCGGGAGACGAGTCAATGATGGGTATCAAAAAGTTAGCCGGAGCCGTTGCGGCCGCAACAGTCACATTCAGCTTCGCTGCCGTCGCGCCCGCGTCGGCGGCCGACCCCCAAGTCTTCGGTCTTCAGCAGACGGTCGCCGACCCAAGTGGCGGGGAGATCGGCTACACCGTCACGAGGTTCTTCCCCAGCGAGGACGCCGTCCCGTTCCCGGTCTCCGGCCAGCTCTACGAGGTTTCGGTGCGCGCCGACGCAATCAACGGCCTCGTCACTCCCATGATCCCGGCCTTCAGCGCCCGAACCGACAGTGGGCAGAGCTATCCCGCACTCGCCAATGTCTGGACACCTCAAGGCCTTAGTGGAATGACGTTGCTGCCGGGCGCACATGCCAGCGGCAAGATCTACTTCGATGCCGCGGGGGAGGCGCCCACAAGCATCGTCTACAGCGGCGCCGGGGGCACCCTGACCTGGATCGAACCGCCAGTCGTTCCGCCGGCAGAAGAGGCCGCCTCCGATGAGGGTGAGGGCGGTGGCGAAGAGGCCGCCGCTCCCGAATCGGCGAGTCCTGACAGCGGTGCCGCGGACACAGCGGCGAATGCCGACGTTGCCACCTCCGAGGATTCAGGCTAGTCAGCCGCCCGACCAACAAGCGGCCTGTTCGCCTATTCCTCAGTCCGCGCCCAGGTCCCAGTTGACCGTGAATCCCTGGTGGAGTACGAGATCGGTCAGGACGTCCGATCGGTTCCGCAGGGTCCAGCAATCGATATCGAAGGGATCGTCGGCGAAAAAGGCGAAGTTGAGCGACGTCTCGGGAGTCGTGCGTGACCGGTACACAATTGCATCGATATCGGTCCACCAGCTCCTTACTGCGTCGGCAAGCCGGTGGCAGGTGGCCCAGACATCGGGATGCTGCCCTGTGCTGATCTGATCGTCCAGCTGCAGAACGTCGAGGTTCTTCTCTGTGCGCAGATCGAGAACGCGCAGGTTTCGCGTGGCAAGGAGCCTCACGAGATAGTGGCCTGCGTGATCGGACGGAATGACCAGACCGCTCGACCGGTATCGCTCCCTGAACGTCCCGACGATTTCCTCATTCGCGTAACGCGTTCGGAATGAGCCGGATTCGGGATCGAACCGATACCGCGCATCGGGAAAACCCGACCATGTCCACTTTCGTGGCGGCGACCCGTCGACTCGCCACAGCTCGGTGCCCATTGCGACCGACCGGCGGCGAAGCCCGGCCGGTCGACTCGATGGGAACGCAGACCGGTATCCCGCGGGTGGCTCAGGCACCTACGGATGTGAGCATCGGCCACGCGGTCTCGGCGGTCTTGCCATTGCGCAACGCCTCTGCGATCGATCGGCCGCCGAGCTCGTCATGCGTGATCCGCATGATGCGATCCGCGGCAACCGGGTCGGACGTGAAGCGAGCGAGCAGATCAAGAATACGAGGAAGGTCTAGCCGGACTCGATCCGCGTCGAATTGCCATGTCGGAAACCACGTTTGGTTGCCGACGGCGGCGCCGAGCAGCTTGCCGCGGGTGCGCAAGCGGTGGACGGCTTGCGGCGTCTGCAGGCCCAAGAGCCTTTGCACCTCCGCCGTCCGCATCGCGCCCTCCACGAAGTCACCGACCAGCGCGGCGCGGCGTTCGTCGTTCAGATTGTGCGCAGCGATCCGTTCGAGCTTTCCTTGCGGCGCCGTGGGTGCGTCGAGCAGTGCATCGACCACGCGCGCAAACCTGGCGTCTCGTCTCGCCCGCGCGGCGACTTGACGGGCGAGGGGAGCGACTGCAGCGGTCATACCGACAGCTTACGCTGAGCGGCCGTCGATCGAAACAATTGAAACAGGTGGGTGCGCCGCGGCCGCGCGCAACTGATCCGCCACCGGATCGTCACCGTGCCAATGGACACGAAGCATCGTCCTCACTAGGCTGTCACTACGCCGACGCGCTGCCTTCGTCACTCTCGATCTCGGCCGGTGGTCCGCAACTTCGGTTCGCACACGAGCCCACCATCGCGACCCCGACGGATCACATTCAGGACATCCATTGGCAATCGCCGACATCGCGGCATACGCACACTTGAGCCAGGCTGACATCGAGGCTCTCGGAAGCGAACTAGACACCATTCGCCGCGACATCGAGGAGTCGCTCGGTGAACGAGATGCCGTCTACATCCGTCGCACTATCACGTTCCAGCGGATGCTCGACCTCCTGGCGCGCCTGCTCATCGCCGGTAGCCGGTCGCGGGCAGGTTGGGCGTTGGGGACCGCGTCACTGGCCTTCGCGAAGAGCGTCGAGAACATGGAGATCGGCCACAACGTCCGCCACGGTCAATGGGATTGGATGAACGACCCCGAGATCCACTCGAACACCTGGGAGTGGGACATGGTCGCCGTGTCCTCGCAGTGGAGTTATTCGCACAATTACCGCCACCACGTGTTCAGCAACGTGGTCGGCGTCGATGACGATCTCGGATTCGGCGTGATACGCGTAACCCGCGATGAGTCCTGGCAACCGGTCCATTTGCTGCAGCCGCTGCGGAATCTGCTCTTGGCCACCATCTTCGAGTGGGGCATCGGCCTTCACGGTGTCCATTCGGAGCGGGATCGGTTGGCGCCCGATGAGCGACAGGTGACCCAGGCCAGGCGCACGCTGGCTGCAAAGATCGCCCGGCAAGTGGTCAAGGACTACGTGCTCTTTCCCGCGCTGAGCTGTCGCCGATGGCGCCGCACATTGGCGGCCAATGTCACGGCCAACGTCCTGCGCAACCTCTGGGCATACGTCGTGATCTTCTGCGGCCACTTCCCCGACGGGGCAGAGAAATTCACGGCCGACGTCCTGGAACACGAGTCGCACGCAGAGTGGTACCTGCGGCAGATGCTGGGTGCGGCGAACTTCCGGGCCGGCCCGCTGTTGGCATTCTCGAGCGGCAACCTGTGTTACCAGATCGAGCACCATCTGTTTCCCGACCTACCGAGCAATCGCCTGGCCCAGATCGCGGTGCGGGTCAGAGAGGTGTGCGACAAATACGATCTGCCCTATACCACCGGTTCGCTCGCGCACCAGTATCTCCTGACGCTGCGGACCATCCACAAATTGGCAGTTCCCGACGGACTCCTCGCGGCATCGAGTGACGATGCGCCGGAGACCGCGTCGGAACGGAGGTTCACCCCGTCGGCGGCTGCCCGGTCGGATGGCGCGATCGTCGGGCTCCGTACGGCGCTACGTAACCGCCCGCGCGAGACTATTCGCCGAGCTGCGGCGAAAAGCGGAGCGCTCTATCCACCGCCGACCACACCCGATCGCTGACGTCGGTCAGGGTGACCATCAACATCGAGTCGGTGGCTGGCAGAAACGTCGCGTCCGATGCAAGGGTGGCGATCGGGTAGCCGTCGCTGTGGTTCCAGTTCGTGACGGCGTCCGGATCGCGCAACAGGTCGACACAGTCTTCTGGCGAGGCGCCTGACTGCCCGACGAGCAGCGCGGCCAGCGATTGCCCCTCGAGGGTCCTTGCCGTGTGGTAACCAAGCATTCGTTCGCAGGCGGGGTTGGCGTAGACGACGACTCCGTCGAGTCCGACGACGATCGTCGCAAAGTCCAACCGGCTCAGCAGCATCTGGGCGGGACGTCCCTGAAGCATCGCGGCCGAGCTTCGAGGGGGAATTGGGATTGCGGGGGATGAGTTGCGGTCGATCACGGTGCTCCGGGCGTGCGATATCACCGGCTTGGCCGGCGCGAGCGAAGCGCTCATACGAGGCGGCGGCAGAATGCGGCCACGATTTTCCGGCTCGGCTGTTTATCCAACAATTTGCAGGGTAACAAATACCCGCATCGAGCGACACCGCGAGGTCAGGCGCCCTCGCGTAGTCGACGGCCCAGTCCGGATGCGCGTACCGCACGCCGATCCACCGCGGCGCGAACCGCTGACTCCGCGCCGATGACGCGCACCCGCTTCTTGGCGCGTGTCACCGCTGTATAGAACAGCTCGCGCATCAGCAGCCGCGAATCCTCTTGCGGTAATAACACCGTCACCTCGTCGGCCTGGCTGCCCTGGCTCTTGTGGATCGTCATGGCATGCATGGTGTCGACGTCCGACAGCCGGCTCGTCGCGAACTCCAGCCGCTCCGTGCCCGCGACCACCGCCCGCAACACCCCGTCGCGCACCAGCGTGACACCCGTGTCGCCGTTGTACAGCCCCAGCCCGTAGTCATTCGCCGTCACCAGAACCGGCCGTCCCGCATACCAATCCGACCAGATCGACTCACCCGTCTCCGCCGCCAGCCACCGCTCGACCTGACGGTTCCAGAACCGGACGCCGTACGGCCCTCGTCGATGCGCGCACAGCAGCCGATGCTCATCCAGCGTCCGCAGCGCCTCGTCGGCGTTGTCCAGGATCGCGGCCTCACGCAGCCGCTTCGCGTGCGGCACCACCACTTTGCGTAGATGCTCCGACGGTGCGTCGGAGTCGATCCACTCGATGTGCTCCCCGCCTGCCCGCAGCACCTCGATGGCCTGGTCCGCATCGCCGTCTCTGATCGCCGACGCCAGCGCGCCGATCGATTCGCCGAACCGGTGCGGCGTCTTCAATGCAGCAAGCTTCGACGCGTCCAGCCCATCGACGAGATCCGCCAGCACGGCGCCGGCTTCCACCGACGCCAGCTGGTCCGGATCGCCGACGAGGATCAGACGTGCATCGGGGCGCACTGCCTCCAGCAGCCGCGCCATCATCGTCAACGACACCATCGATGTCTCGTCGACGACGATCACGTCGTGCGGCAACCGATTGCCGCGGTTGTGCCGGAACCTCGCCGACGTATCCGGCCTGCTCCCGAGCAACCGGTGCAGCGTGGTCGCATGCAAGCCCGACAGCGCCGCCCGGTCGGTCTCGTCCAGCTTGTCGACCTCCAGCTGCACCGCTTCCTGCAATCGCGCCGCCGCCTTACCCGTCGGGGCCGCCAGCGCGATCCGCAGTCGCGTGCCACTGGCCAACAGCGCCAGCAGCCGCGCCACCGTCGTCGTCTTGCCCGTTCCCGGGCCACCCGTCAGCACCGTCAACCCTTGCGACAACGCCACTTTCGCTGCCGCACGCTGTTCCTCGAAGCCCGCCGGGAACAGCCGGTCGACGTCCGGCGAAATCTTCTCGGGCTTCACCGCGATCATTGTGTGCACGTCGTCGGCGACCTGCTGTTCCTCCAGCCAGTACCGGTCGAGGTAGAGGAGGTCGCCGTCCAGCCGAAGCGTCGACGGTGTGCCGGCCAGCGCGCTCGCGCTGATAGCTGCCAGCCAATCGTCGACATCCGGCCACGGCAGGCCGCCCACCGCCACCTGCTTTCTGACCGACCGGAGGTCCACACATACCGACCCGTTGCGCAACGCCCGGACCGCCAATGCCACCGCCAGCTTCACGGTCTCGTCCGGTTCCTTCGCAAGTGAAGTAAGCCGCCGCGCCACATGCACATCCGCCGCCTCGAGCACCTCGGCGTTTGTGAACTCGCGCAACAGTCCCGTCGCGCCGAGCGCCTGCCGCCATTCCACCGTGGTCATGCGGCCACCCGGCCCGCGTCGAGCAGATCCGACATCGCCGTGATCAGCTCCACCGGTGGCTGCCAACTGAACACCCCCGCCGGATGGCCATCGACCACCGGTGTGCCCGGCCCGCACATGCCGCGCAGAAATAGATACATCACCCCGCCCAGATGCTTCTCCGGCGCGTACCCGGGCAGCCGCCACCGCAGAAACCTGTGCAGCACAACGCTGTACAGCAATGCTTGCAACGGATAGTCCGAATGCAGCATCGCCTCGGCCAGCCGCGGCTGCGCGTAGTCTGCGGCCGTCAGCGGCTCCGTCGGGTCGCCCAGCCAGTTCGTCTTGTAGTCGACGACGACGTAGCGGTCACCGATCCGCAGCACCGCGTCCACCGATCCGGACAGGTACCCCTTCAGCGACTGTCCACCCAGCGCCTTGCTCGTCACCCGGTCGGCGTACGACGCCATGGGATCGTCCTGTGGCAGATGTTGCCGCACCAGCTCGCCGACGTGCGACAGCCTGATATCCGGCGCGGCCGCGCGCAGATCTCCACCCGCCAAAGGGAATTCGAAGTCCATCTCCCGCATCCGGTCCTTCAGGCCGATCTGTCGCAACGTCAGCCCGTCGGCCAGCGGGCCCAGGGGAGTGTCGTGCATCGGCACCATCGCCGCTGCCAGCTCTGAAGGCGGCACGTCCACCGGCCGCCACACCGCATGCTCGCGGATCTGCGACTCCAACTCCGCCGCCAGATCGGCCGCGAACGGGTTGGCCGTCTCCAACACCGCGTGCACCAGCGTGCCGAACTTCGCGCCCATCGGCAGATCTGCCATCGGCGACCGCACATCGGCACCCACCGCCGACGTCGTCAGCGGGATCTCGGCGACCTCGTCGTCCATCTCGATCACCTCCGGCTCGCTGCTCACCGGCGTTGTCTCCGCGGCACGAATCAGACCCGAGTACGACGTCCGCCGCCACGTCGCGTCGATCGAACGGTGGAAGTGCCGCGCTGCCAAGTCAGTCCGCGCCCTGTCGGCCGGCAGTGCAGGAACCTGCCGAACGGTCGACTCCTCGATCACCAGGCCGCCCGCGGCCTCCCATTCCTGGAACCGCGCGATCGCATCGTCATCGGAGATCTTGTCCGGCGAACAGCGGTCCGGCACTTCGGCCTGACCCGGGTGACGCCCCCGCAGCAGCCGGGACAACCCGCCGTTGGGTTCGTCGTACGACGGCGCCCACCAGGCAACGACCTGCGACTGTGCGCGCGTCATCGCCACGTACATCAGTCGGCTGTCGTCGCTGGCATCCTCGCGGCGGCCCAGAACCTGGACGGCGTTGAAGTCCGGGCTGTCGCTTCCGCCGACGTGCAGGCAGCGCTGATCGCCGTCGTGGAACAACACCAGCTCGCGGGTCTGCACGTTGCGGTTGAACGCGAACGGCAGATACACCACCGGGAACTGCAGACCCTTGGCCACCCACACCGTCATGATCTGCACCGCGGCGGCGTCATGATCGAGCCGACGCGCGCGTTCCGTTGCGCCGCTTCGCTCTTCGCGCTGCGTCCGCAGCCAGTCCCGCAGGGCGGGCAGGCTGAAGTGCTCGCGGTGCGCCGCCTCCTGCAACAGCTGCGTCATGTGGGCGAGGTCGGTCATCTGCCGCTCGCCGCCCTGCCACGACAGCACCCGGTCGCCCATCCCGCTCAGCTGTGCGGCCTCGAAGATTGCCGACACCCCGCGTTCACGCGCATGGGCCGCCCACTCCCGCAGCGTCGACGCGACGTCATCGGTCAACGCATCGCCGCCCTCGATGAACTGCTCTGCCGTCCTGCCGAAGAACATCGTCGCCGCGGCCGCGCGCACCATGCCGGGACGGTGCGGTTGGTCGAACGCCTCCAGCAGGCACAGCCAGTCCTCGGCCGCCTCGGAGTTGAAGATGTCCGAGTCGCCGGTGTACACCGCGGGGATGCCTGCCTCGCAGAGCGCCCAGTAGCACGCGCGGGCGTCCTTGTGGCTCTCGACGATCACCGCGACATCGCGCGCTTCGAGCGCCCTGCCGTCGAAGGTGGCGTCGCTCGTCAGCAACTCGCCGATATCGGCGGCCAGGTCGTGAGGAATATGCTCGCGCAGATCGGGTATCGCGATGATGCGAGTTCCGGTGCGGCCGAACGCCCCCCGTTTCACGACACGCAGTCGGAACGGATCGTTGCACGGAGCGCCTGCGAGCCGCGAGCCGTGGTGCTGGGCCTCGACGTCGTGGACGATGATCCGCTCGTCTCCGAGTCGCGCACCGCCCAGCAGGATCTGCAACCGGTCCACGAGCGCGGCGTCGCTGCGCCAGTTCTTGCCGAGTGTCATTCGCACACCCGCGGTCTCTGCGGCCTTGAGGTAGGTGACGATGTCGCCGCCGCGGAACGCGTAGATCGCCTGCTTCGGATCGCCGATCAGGATCAACGTGGAGCGGTCGCTGAACGCGCGGTCGATCACATTCCACTGCACGGGGTCGGTGTCCTGGAACTCGTCGACCATCACGATCGGCCACCGCTGGTGCATCCGCAGCTGGGCAGGCGAGTCGTCGGCCTTCAGCGCATCGGCCAGCCGGGTGAGAAGGTCGTCGTAGCCGAGTATGCCGCGCTTGCGCTTGCGGATTTCCAGCTCGGCCAGAACGTCTTTCGCGAAGGCGACGCACACTGCGGCGCGCGAATCCGGCGGTGGCTGCTTGGGCCGCAGCTCCGTCGCCGGATGCTTGACCACCTCGTGCGCCAGCCGCAGCGCGTCGGCGTGAGTCAACAGCGGATCGTCGCGTTCGAGTCCGAAGTGGCGGAGGTAGAGGTCGTTGACGATCTCGGCGACCAACTCGTCGAGGCTCTCCACCAGCGTCACACCCGAGTCGGAGTCGCCGGCCACCCCGAGCGACTTCAGCACCATCTGACAGAACTGATGCGTGGTCGCGATCGTCGCAGCATCGAAGGACGCCAACGCGTCGCGCAGCCGCCGACGACGGTCATCGAGCTCTTCGGGTGTTCCCTTCAACAGGTGCGCGACGATCTGGTTGTCGCCGGCCAACAACGGGTCGTCGAAAGCCACGACCGCGTCGACGATTTGGCGCCGCACGCGGTCGCGCAGCTCTTGCGTCGCCGCCCGACCGAAGGTGATCAGCAACATCTGGTCGAGCGTCGCCTCACCCTCGGCGATGTACCTGGTGACCAGACCGGCGAGCGCGAACGTCTTGCCGGTACCCGCGCTCGCCTCCAGCACGGTGGTCGACCGCGGCGCGGGCAGCGGGCCCAACAGATCGAAGTTGTCCATCAGTCCATCGCTCGCAGCATCGGCAGCCACAGGCGGCAGGCGTACTGGTCGAGGCCCGCATCGATGAGAATCTTGAGCCAGGCACCAGCACCCCACGTACGCACGTGGGCCGGCTCTGCATCCTCACCCGGATAGCGGTCGGACTTCCATCGGTAACCCGCCAACCGCTCCGGATCACTGTGGGTGTGGACGGCCTCCGCCCATGCATAGGACGTCTTGGCCGGCAGCGGCAACGGGGCCCGCCGACCCTCGTCGTACATCGCGACCAGATCGGTCAGCAGTTCGACGGCGGACTCCGCCGGACGGCGCAATGTGTCCTGCCGCGGAGTCGTGGTCTTCTTGGCGCGGCCGATGCAGATCGCCGACCAGTCGCGGCTCGGGTCGTGAGCAAGCAAGGCCAGCAGGGGTATCCATGACTGAAGCAGATGACGCCCGTCGAGCTTGGAGTAGGTGACCGAAACGAGACGATCGCCGAACACCGGCGACACGGTGCCGGTCAGCCGACGGCCGCCGAGGTCGATGTCCACGTCGACGGCGACGACGTTCTCGGTGCGGTACGCGCGGGCCGCGTCGGCCAGCAGGGCCGCCTGCCCGCAGATCTCAGTTGCCTTGCGCCATCCCAGTCGGCCCGGCGGCAGGGTGCCGCGTCGCCACTCGGCATCGCGTGCCTGGGCGGGATCCATGTCGTGCAGCATGTCGTCGAGCATCCGGTCGCCGACCGTCCACTCCTCGAGAGCATTGATGTCGACGGGCATGGCGTCCTCGACACCGTCGACGTCCCACGGCAGCGTGAAGTCGAGCGCGCGGTAGAAGCCCTTCACCGGATCGCGGAAGAAGGCGGCCAGGTCGGCGAGCACCACGTCGTCGGGCGGGGGCGCGGGCAACGGGCCGGAGATGAACCGCGGCTTCTCGGCGCGGTCGCCGGATCGGGCTCGCGCAGCATTCAGAACGGTCGGGTCGAAGGTGAACGGCTCGTCAGGGATCAGCTCGCCCGGGATGACGTTGCGAGTGTCGAACGGCTGCAACGGATGGTTGACGACGATCGTGTCGCGCACCTTGTTGTCGGTCGTCAGGTCGAGGGTGTCGAGGAGCTCGGCCAGCGGCACCGCGGGCGGCCGGTCCTGCCCGGAGTATTCGTTGGCACCGGTGTAGGTGATGACGAGCTTTTCCGTCGCGGCGCCGATCGCGTCGAGAAGCAATTGCCTGTCTTCGGAACGGATGTCGCGCTCGCCGGTCATCGGATTGCGGGCCAGCACGTCGTCGCCGTCGACCACGCCGACTCGGGGGAAGACGCCGTCGTCCAGACCGACGAGACAGACCACGCGGTGCGGCACCGAGCGCATCGGCACCATCGTGCACACCGTCAGGGTGCCGGTGCGGAAGTTGGCGCGGGTCGGCCGTCCGGCGAGGTGGCGGTCCAACAGCGCGCGGACGTCGGGCAGGCGCATCTTCGTCACTGCCCGCGGGCCGGAATTGGTCAGCACGTCGCCGAACTCACACTGTAACTGGCTTGTCTGCCAGGCATCGTCGTCGCCGACGCGCGCCAGTAGGTTGATGCCGTTCTCCAGCGCGGTCAGCCAATCGCGCAATGGCCTTGCACCGGTGAGGGATTCGACGACATGCTGCAGCCGGTCGACGTACTCGGCGAGCTGGCCGGCGAGCTCGACGCGGTTGCTGCTGACGTCGTCGAGCGGCAGGGTGGTGTCGATCCAGGCGCGTGAGTCATCGGACATAGCGACACCCGCGAGCACGCGGTCGATCCCGAAACGCCATGTGTTCTGGATGAAGTCGACGCCGTAGGTCTTGCGGTGGTCGCGGTCGAAGCCCCAGCGGATGTTGGCCTGGCGCACCCAGCGGGTGATGTCCTCGAGGTTGTCGTCGGTGAAACCGAAGCGGGCTCGCACCGGTGCTGCCTGCGCGAGGTTGAGTACCTCGCTGGAGGTGGCCCGACCGCCGGCGAGGGCCAGCAGTTGCGACGCGACGCCGAGCAGTGGGTTGGTCTGGACGAGCGACCGGTCCGCCAGACGTACCCGCAGCTGGTGTGCGGGGTGCACGCCCTTGATCATGTCGCCGAGGCCGAAGCCGGCGACGATCAGCGGTGCATACGTCTCGATGTCTGGACACATGACGAGGATGTCGCGCGGTTCGAGCGTCTCGTCGTCGGCGAGCAGGCCGAGCAAAACCTCACGGAGAACATCGATTTGACGCGCCGGGCCGTGGCAGCTGTGCACCTGCACCGAGCGGTCGGCGGGGTCCAGGGTTCGATTCGCGGGACGGACCGCGTTGGCGGTGATGTCGGCCTGCAGCCAGCCCAGCAGGGTGTCGGGGCGGTCGTGGCCGCCGAGGTATTCGTCGGTCTGCGGGTCGGCGGGCAGGCCGCGCTGGAGTTCGCGAAGATCGCGGCCGAGAGTGGCAAGCAGGGGATGCGTGACCTCGCGGTGGCTGGTGTCCTCACGGCGTGGGACCTGGCCGTGGACGTCGGCGAGGGACTGCCACAGGATGTCGCTGGGGTGCGGCAACCACAGGTGAAGGTCATGGTGGGTCGAGAGGGCCTCGAGCAGTTCGATTTCGGTGCTTGGCAGTCGCGTGTGCCCGAAGAGAGAAAGCCGCTCGGGTAGTTGGGTGGGGGACTCATGTAGTGTGGCAACGGTTTTGGCGTGCCGGATGTGCGGGGCGTCGGCGTCGACGCGGCTCAGCAGCGCGCGCCAGAGGGGTGGCTGCCAGTCGAGGTCGGAGTCCAAGCCGTCGGCGTCGCCATTTTCCCAGTCGATGAGCAGCTGGGGCCGCTGCCGCGCGTAGGACGCGAAGAGGCCGGCCAGCCGTCGCGCCACGGCATAGCGCCGACCCTGGCGGAGCTCCTTTTCCTCGCTGCCGTCCGCTTCGAAATGGCCGAGATGGGTGGCCAGGGTCCGACACCAGGCGTCGGTGCAGCTTTCGTCGACGACCTCGAGCAGCGGCCAGACGAGCGAGTCGGGATGCCACGGGTCGTCGTCATCGGTCCCGGTGATCTCGGCGATCAGTGAGTGGGGGTTGCGAAAGCAAATGCCCGCGCAGACGCCATCCTGCCCGTGTCCGCGGCCGAGGATGTGTGACAGCCGCTGGCTCAGCCAGCGTTCGACGCCCTTGGCCGGGACGATGACGAGCTCTTCGGCGAAGGGGTCGGGCAGGGGATCGGCGAGCAGAGCACCGAGTCCGTCGGCCAGGAGATCGGTGCGTTCAGCACGATGGATGTGAAACGCCATCGCAGCCAACCCTAGGAGGTGATTCCGACGCAGTCAGCCGAACCTCGGTTGTCATTCGCCCGTGTCAGGGGTGGATGCGAGAGTGAGGTCAAGAAGAACGGAGAGCCTCATGAGTGAGACGACGACGTCGCCCCGGCTGAGCGAGAGGTTCCAGGAGGCGCTCGCCTATGCCGCAGCGTTGCACAACACCCAGACGCGCAAGGCCAGCGAGGTCCCCTACGTCGGGCATCTGCTGTCGGTCACCGGACTGGTCATCGAAGCCGACGGCACCGAAACAGAAGCGATCGCGGCGCTGCTGCACGACGCGGCGGAGGACCAGGGCGGCGACGCGACGCTGGCCGAGATCGAGGAGCGGTTCGGCCCGGAGGTCGCGAAGATCGTCGACGAGTGCAGCGACACGATCATCACGCCGAAGCCGCCGTGGCGGCAGCGCAAGGAGAACTACATCAAGCACCTCGACGAGGCGTCGGACAGCACGATCCGGGTGTCAATGGCCGACAAGCTCGACAACGCGCGGGCGATCCTTCGCGACGTGCGCAGGCACGGCCCGCAGGTGTGGCAGCGGTTCAACACCAGCGATCCGCACGAGCACCTCTGGTACTACCGCTCGCTGCTGGAGGTCTATCGGCTCCGCAGCGACAGCTGGCTGGTCGACGAGCTCGCGCGGGTGATTCAGACGCTCGAAGAAGAAGTCGGGCCGCCGGTCGCCGCGACCGTCTAACGGGGCCGTGGAAGCATGGAGGCATGCCCGACGACGAGATGGCCTCCGAGCGCGAGTTCAACGAGCACAACATCGAAGAGTTTCGCAGAAACGGCGGCAAGGTGGGGGGCCAGTTCGAGGGTTTCCCGCTGCTGCTGTTGACCTCGACCGGCGCGAAGAGCGGCGCCGAGCGCGTCAACCTCGTCGGCTACTTCGACATCGACGACAAGATCTACATCGTCGGCTCAGCGGCCGGTCGCGATGCGAGCCCCGCCTGGGTGTTCAACCTTCGCGCCCATCCCGACGTCCGGGTGGAGATCGGCGCGGACCCGCCGAAGCCCGTCGTCGCCAACGAACTGCCCCGCGACCAGCGCGACAGAATCTTCGCGGCCGTCAAAGAACGCGCTCCCGGATTCGGCGAATACGAGAAGCGCACCGACCGCGTCATCCCCATTTTCGAACTTGCCGCCAAGCTGTAACCAATGCTCCAGCCGATAGGGTCTTCGGCCCGCCGCTGGACGCCTTATAGTGGGAGCCCTGTCGGCCGAGCCCGATCGACAATTCCGGCCCATGCCGATCCACATTGGAGTGCAATTGCTTTGGTCTCGTCGCGTTCGCGTCGCCTCTGCCGTCGGGGCAGTGGCGGCGTTGGTGCTGCTCGGCGGGGACGTCGCCTCGACGTCCACCGCCCAGTGCTCCACGCAGTGCCAAGTGGCGAGCGCCGCGCACACCGTGCCGGCTCCTGAACCCGTCGCCCCCACGCCCGCCGCCCTCGGCGTCTTTCCCCAGCCACAGGCCGACGACGTCAACCCCGCGGCACCCGTATCCATCGCCGCCTTCTCCGGAACCATCGACGACGTCAAGATGACCAACGACTGGGGCAAGACGATCGCCGGTGTGGTGACCCCGGACCGGAAGAACTGGCATCCGACCGAACAGCTCGGCTACGGGCATACCTACACGATGACCGTCGCTGCCCGCGGTCCCGGCGGCATGCCGACGCGGCAGACATCGAGCTTCAGCACCGTCGACGCCGGTTACCTGACCGCCGTCAACCTCAACACCACCGCGGGCATCTCGCTTGTCGACGGCAACACCTACGGCGTCGGCACCGTCGTCGTCGCGCACTTCGACGAATCGATCACCGACAAGGCTGCCGCCGAGAAGCGTCTGCACGTCACCACCAACCCGCCGGTCGCGGGATCGTGGAACTGGGTCGACGACCAAAACGCCCACTGGCGGCCGCAGAACTATTACGCCCCGGGCACTTCCGTCGACGTGGTCGCCGACATCTACGGCGCGCAACTCGGCGACGGAATGTATGGCCAGGACAACGAGCACGTTTCCTTCAAGATCGGCAACGCTCATGTGTCGATCGCCGACGACAACACCAAACAGGTCAGCGTGTTCGACAACGGCAAGCTCGTCCGCACCATGCCGACCTCCATGGGTATGGGCGGCACCCAGACGATCGGCGGCCGCACGCTGTCGTTCTGGACGCCGCCTGGCGTCTACACCGTGATGGACAAAGCCAACCCGGTGATCATGGATTCCTCGACCTTCGGGTTGCCGATCGGTTCGCGCCTTGGCTACCGCGAGACCATCCCGTACGCGACCCGCATCAGCATGGACGGCATCTACATGCATCAGCTGAACGCCACCGTGTGGGCGCAGGGCAACACCGACACCTCGCACGGCTGCCTGAACCTCAACGGCGAGAACGCCGCGTGGTTCTTCGACTTCTCCGTCCCCGGTGACGTCGTCGAAGTCCGCAACACCGGCGGCCCACCGTTGACGATTGCGCAGAACGGCGACTGGACCGTGCCCTGGGATCAGTGGCGCAAGGGAAGCGCGCTCAACGCTTAACGGTGCAGAACCGGCATAGGCGCCGTCGGCTCGCCGGGAACCCGGTCCGCGGCCGTGCGCTGCGAGGGCTCGCCTGAGTCAGCACTCAGTGGATCGCCCGTGGTCGGCTCGGGAGCGCCTGCGCGTACCGCCTCGAGCTGTGCGGCGAACGCGACGCCCAGCAAGAGCGCGACCGACGACAAGTTCGCCCACAGCAGCAGCGCGAAGATTCCGGTCAACGGCCCGTAGGTGCTGCCGAACGAGCCGCTCTTGAGGACATACAGCGCGAACAGGCCCGTCAGCATCAGCCACAGCACAAGCGCGACCCCCGACCCGAACGCCAACCACGAGAATGCCGGCTGGCGCCTGCGCGGCGCATGCTCGAGGACGACGGTGAACGATGCCCAGGCCAACAGAACTCCCACCGGCCAGCTGCCGATCGTCCACACCGTCTTGAAGGTGTCGCCGAGCCCGTACGTCGCGGCCAGCGATTCACCGAGCGCGTCGCCGGCGATGATGACGACGAAGCCCAGCTGCAGCAGCAGTCCGGCCGTCATCGCCATGACCAATGCCCGGCGGTACTTTCCCAGCGCAGGCCGGTCGCGTTCGATGCCGTAGATGCGGTTGGCGCCCCGCTCGATCTGACCCATGGCCGTGGTCAGCGCGACGATCGCGGCGAGCAGGCCCAGCCACAACGCGAGGTGCCCGCCCGTCACCCCCTGATCGTGAGTTCGTTGCGCGGCCTGCTCCACCATGTCGCCCTGGTCCTTGCCGGGCAGCACGCCCGCCACCGTCTGGATGATCACCTGTCCGACCTTCTGCTGGTGCACTGCGCTGGCCAGGCCGACGACCGCGATGGTCAGCGGGATGAACGACAGGCACAGCTGCAGCGCGAGCGCGCGGGCGTGGGAGAAGCCGTCGGCATACCTGAACCGAATGAACGAGTTCTTCACCAAGTTCCAGCGGCCGTAGCGCCGCAGCGCCGTCAGGGCATCGTCAGCGGAGAGCTCGTCGCCGGAGATGGTGGTCGTCTCCGGCACGCGAGATGAAGTGCCCATCAGATACCTCCTGCTCGGTCACGCGGCGGCCGCCGACGACTGAGGCACGCGCACGATGAGCGCGCCCGGCTGCACCCGCGCGTCGATGCGGCGGCCCTCGCCGATCACTTCGCCATCCATCTGACGAGGCACCGTCCGATCGGCCTCGATCGAAATCGACTGTCCCCGATGACGTTCCAGGTGCCGATCGTGCTTATGGTGGCGCACGATGCGGTAGGCGACCCGTAACCAGTCGCGCAGCGTCCGCGGGGCAACGACCACCACGTCGAGCAGGCCGTCGTCGGCCGCGGCGTCCGGTAGCAGCTCGAGTCCGCCTTCGAGTTGCCCGACGTTGCCCACCAGCACGGTGCGAGCAGACCGTCGTAGTTCCGGGCCGTCGTCGATGCGCAACCGCACCCTCATCACCGGATCCCGCAGGTGCCGAAGGCCACTCGACACATACGCCGCCCAACCGGCGACGCGCTTCATGCCCTCGGTGGTGTCGGCCATCATCGCGGCGTCGAAGCCCATCCCGGCCATCACCGCGAACGGCTGGTCGTCAAGTCGACCCAAATCGATGCGGCGTTCCTCGCCGTCGACGGCCGTCGCCAGCGCTTCATCGAACTCGAGCGGAATTCCCAGATTGCGGGCGAGCAGATTTCCGCTGCCGACGGGAACGATCGCGGCGGACATGCCGCTATCGGCCAGCGGGCCGAGGCAAGCCATCACAGTCCCGTCGCCGCCGCAGATCACCACGAGTTCCACATCCGCCGCGACCGCGGCTTCGGCCATCCCTTGACCGGGATCCTCCGGTGTCGTCTGCAGCCACAACGACGGCGACCAACCCGCCGCCGTCAACGCCTTGTCGATCCGCGTCCGTACATCGGCCATGTCCGACTTGGCCGGATTGACGATCACCGCCGCGCGCATCAGCCGGTCACCAGTCGTCTGTCGGCGTCGACGGCAGCGTGAGGCTTGCCGCCGGCGTCGTGACTACGCACGTAGAAGATGACGATGCTCAACCAGATCGCTCCCAGCAGCGCGCCGGACATGACGTCAGTCGGATAGTGCATGCCGCGGTAGACGCGGCTGGCGGCGATCGTGAGAGGTATTGCGGCACAGAGTATTACAATCGCGCCCGTGAGCCATCGATTTCGGCTGTGCCACAAGGCAATTGCCGCGATCGACCCGTAGAAGCAGATCGCCGCGGCGGTATGGCCAGACGGGAATGACGACGTCGGCGGCGCTTCGTCCAGACGAGGCACCGCGGGCCGCGGCCGGTCGATGAGCATGGTCGTCGCCATGAAGACCGCTGTTTCACCCACCACCGCATAGATGACGACCAGCGACTCTCGCCAGCGCCCGAACATCCAACGGAACACGGCGGCCGCGACGACTGTGAGCACGACGATCGTCGGAGTGGCGGACAACATCGTGACGAACTTGCTCTCCGAAACCTCGTCTTGGCGACGGTATTCCACCAGCCGTCGTGGAATGTCGGCGTCCCACTTGCCGAATGCACTCGACGGCCAGACGTGAGTGACGAGATAGCCCAACAGCACCATCAGCCCGACAAGGCATATGGCCGGGATGACAAGCCATGCAACATCCCGTGCGACACCCCCGACACCCTGTGAGCGCACCGAGCATGGATACCCCGTCGCGAAGGCGTTTACTCCACAGTCAAACTGGGGCCGTCTGCGCTGGTAGTGCCTGGTGCCTGCTCAGCGCTGCCGACCTCCGCAGGTGCCTCGACCGGCTGGTGAGTCTCACGCCGCCATGCGACATACGCCCACGTCGTCACGGCCACCCAGGTGATGCCGAGCGTGATACCCGCGAGCACATCGCTGACGAAATGGACGCCGAGCACCACGCGGGCAAGCGACACGGCGCCGACTGCCAAAATCGCTGCGACGACGGCGGCGACGCGGCCGCGGCCGGGCAGGAAGCGTAGCGCCAGCAGAAGCAAAAGGCAGCAGCCGATGGTTGCGTTGAGCGCGTGTCCGGACGGGAACGACATCCCGGGCGCCGTCGAAACCGGATCCGGCAGAACCGGACGGGCACGGTCGACGGTCAGCTTCAAAGCCACCCCGAGTCCGGCGCCGCCGAAAACGGTGGCGAGAAGCCACGTCGCATGGCGGCGCTCACCGCGGACGAGATACAGCACCGCGATCAGTGTGAGCAAGATCCGGAACACGTTCGGGTCGAAGACACGACTGACGACCTCGGCCACCCGCACCACCTCCGGATGAGTGGTGTCGGTACGCCGGAACATCTGCGCGGCGCCGCTATCGAGGCTGCGCAGCGGCGTCCAACCGGTACGGACCAGCAAGAGCAGGAGCGCGAAAATGACTGCCGCGAACAGCGTGCCGATCAGACCCGCGCCGAGCCGCAAACCGAATCGCTCGTCGGCGGCGGACAAATGGTGATGTACGGGCGTCCATGGCCGCTGCGCCATGGCAACGGTGTTCCCCCCGCGGCGGTGCACTACACCGAACCTTCGAGAGCGCGCGCGATGGTGCGCTATCGGCGGGCGAAATCCGGGGCTGATTGCGGAAGCAGGCCGACGCCGACGAGGTAAGCGGGTATCACCGTCAACTGCGGAAAACGTTCCAACAGCTTCAGCAGCGCCGACGGCGGCCGTGCCGCCTCGCGGCCTTGCAGAACGGCGGCAAGCAGCGCGCGATGCAGGACGCGCTGCACCGACTGCGTCGCGACGGTGGGCACTATTCGACGCCGACGCACTGCGGCGAGATCCTTGTCGGTGAGTTGGCCCGTCCGAAGTGGTTGCGCCAGAAGGCTTGCAGTGGCGACGGCATCGGCGATCGCCAGGTTGATACCGACACCGCCGACGGGCGACATGGCGTGTGCCGCATCGCCGATGCAGAGCACCCCGTCGCTGTGCCACCGCCGCAGACGGTCAAGTCGAACGTCGAGCATCTTGACGTCGTCCCACGATGTGATGGCCTCCGGCGACGACTCGGGAATCAGCTCGGCAAGCTCGCGATGGAATGCTTCCAGGCCGCGCGCCCGTAACTCCGGGTCGCTTCCCTTCGGGATCAGATAGGCGATCTGGAAGTAACCCTCGCGCGGGATCATGATCAGCGCCCGCCCGGGTTTGGTGCGGGGGATCAGCGAGTACTGCGCTTGCTGATCGCGGGGCAGCCGAAACCACCAGACGTCGAACGGTACTGGGTATTCGCGAATGGGCAAGCCGGCGTCGCGGCGGACCACCGATGTGCGGCCGTCGCACCCGACGACGAGGTCGGCTCGCAGCTCGCCCGCGCCATCGGGACTGGTGTAGCGCACGCCGACGACTTTGTTCCGGTCGCGCAGCAGGCCTGTGACGTCGTGGCGCATACGCACCGAGAAGGTGGGTTCAGCCTTGCCCTCATCCGCGATCAGATCGAGCAGATCCCATTGCGGCACCATCGCCACGTAGGGATGGGGCTGGGAACGGAGGCGACGGAAGTCGACGAGCGTGTACAGGTGGCCGTCGACGTCGAACTGTCCCCTCTCGACGACACTGTGCGGCAGTTCGTCGAACCTCTCGAACAGGCCGAGTTGGTCGAGCAGTCGCATGGTGATGGGGTGAACGGTGTCGCCGCGAAAGTCGCGCAGGAAGTCGGAGTGCTTCTCCAGCACGGTGACTTCGACACCGGCCCGCGCCAACAGCAAACCCAGAAACAGCCCTGCCGGGCCGCCACCGACGACCGCGCACGTCGTTTTGTCGCTCACGATGCCACCTGTATCCGTTGATACGAGTTATGCCCGTCCCGCAGCGACATTGTCGCTCAGAGGTGGGCGCTACCGAACCCGTGCCTGGCGCCGGCCCAGGGGACTAGTTGCGGACGGCGTCAACATTTGATGACGCCGTTGAAGGCATGGCCGTTCGGCTGGCAGTCCCGGCTTCGGCGGAAAATCCCAGTTCACGACCCGAGCGCAGCCAAAGCTTAACGATCATGAAACCGGCAGAAGGGTGTGAGGCAGCTCACTGTCGGGTTATATTGTGTCTGCTGTCACATAGAAGGGTCATCCCATGGCAGAAGTGCACAACGGCGCTGTGCTTGCGTCCCAGGCCGGCGCGCCGCGTGCCACACCGTCACGCAGCCATGCCCATATGTGGTGGGGCATCCTGCTGGTGGTCATCGGTGTCGCCGCGCTGGCCGCCATCGTCGTCACGGCGATGATGGGGCTGACCACCGATGCCCTGATCATCGCCATCTTCACCGGCGCGTTTTTCTCGCGCTGCGCCTGCTGACGGGTCGGCCGCACCCGACGGGCTAATCGCCCGTCCGCTCGAACCTGTCCTGGAAGTCACCGCCGCCGGTGCATGCGCCTCCCGGCGCGATCGTCTGGGTGCCGCTTCCGGTGAGTACCGCGATCGGATCGTCCATCTGCGTGGGCTCCGGGTACTCAGCGGTGATCGTCATCTGCGACGTGGCGCCCGCCTCGCATGACGTGGTGCCCTTCTCGTTGCGGGTCCATTTGTTGGCGGCGTAGATCAGCGTGACGGCCTCGGGGCCCGAGTGGAACAGGCTCATGCATCGGTCGCCGGTCCGAAGGCAGTACGTGTTCGCAGAGAGCACCTTCGGCGGAAGGACGGTGCCGTTGGTGAACGTCGTCGTCTCCCGATAACTGCCGCGCAGCGCATCGGCAGGGCTCGCCGCGTGCGGCGGGAGGACGGCGGGATCAGGCACCTTGCTGAGGTCGGGGTCGCCGCTTCGCGTGAACTTCACGGCTCTTTTTGCGGCACAAAGGCTGTCGGTGGACGCGCGGATCGTCTCGCCCGTCAACGTACCGTCCGACTGCGGCTTCAACGTGTAGATCACCCAGATCTCCGAAGGCTGGTCGCCACCGCATGCCGCCGTCGCCAGTCCGACAGCCACCCAGGTGCCGCCCAACTGGTCGAACGTCAGATTCGACACCAACGCGATTCCGCCGTCACTGCTGTTCGCCGCTGTCGCCACACATCCGCCCGCACCACACTGCGAGCGCACCGCCCAATCGCTCGTTGTCGCAGGCGCTCCCGGAACCGGCTTGTCCGACAGGTCGGTGCCCGGCCCGTAGTCGACGCGGTAGTTACCGCTGAACTCCACCCCGCCGGCAGCCGCGGTGGACGGGGACGGCGCGGTGGTCCCTGAACCGTCGTGCTGAGTGACTTCGATGAACGCGACGACACCGGCGACGAGCACCAGCGTCGCGACAAACACCAAGGCGCCGACCAGGATTCCGTTGCGGTGCCCCGATCGCTTCGGCGGCGGTGGCTGCCGCGGCGGCTGCGGTTGCGAATGCGGTCCGCTGAACTGCGTCGGCGCCGAGTGCGGATAGGGGACGGGGGTGTGCGAGGACGGTGTGGACGGCCCCACCTGAGTCCACGGTTGCTGCGGCCAACTCTTCGCGCTCGGACCACCCTGCGGCGGGGGAGCGGCTTTGGCCAACGGGCCGCTGGATCCGGCCACGACTTCTCTTGCAGCGGAGGCCATTTCAATTGCGGTGGGATAGCGCTGCGCAGGCTGCTTCGCCAGCCCGATGGCAATGACGTCGTCGAGCGCGCTGGGGACGGTGCCGGTCTTCTCCGAGGGCCTGGGTGGCGGGGCGACCATATGGCCGACGGCGATCTGCTCGAGCGTGTTGCCCGGGTACGGCTGCTGACCGGTGAGGCATTGATAAAGCACACAGGCCAGGGCGTAGATGTCGGAGCTCGGGTGAATCTCGTTGGTGTTGAAGCGCTCTGGCGCCATGTACGCCCACGTACCGATGGCCGCACCCGTTTGCGTGACGCCGGTGTCCTCGGCTGTGCGGGCGATACCGAAGTCGATGAGGTAGGCGAAGTCGTTGCCGTCGAGCAGGATGTTGGACGGTTTGACGTCCCGGTGAACCAGCCCCGCCCGGTGGGCGTTGTGCAGCGCAGAGGCGATCTGCTCGATGATCGACACTGCCCGCATCGGCTCCAGCGGCCCCTGGTCGATCACCGTCTGCAGGTCGGTGCCGTTGATCAGCCGCATCGTGACGTACAGCCGGCCGTCGATCTCGCCGACGTCGTAGATCGGTACGACGTGCGGATCGTCCAGTCGCGCGGCGGCGCGCGCCTCGCGCCGGAACCGCTTGTCGAATTCGGGGTCCTTGGCGTAGTGGGGGAGCAGCATCTTCAGCGCCACGACGCGGTCAATGGCGGTGTCGTGCGCGCGCCACACCTCGCCCATGCCGCCGCGACCCAGCAACTCGATCAGCCGGTAGCGGCCGAACGGCGTGCCCTCCGCAGGCTCAGCGCCTTCCTGCGGCGTCCTGCCCGCCGGTGTCTCGGCGCCGTCAGGCGGCTCGCTGCCCTCCACCCGGCTCACGATATCGGCCGATCACCGTGCGCATTGTCATAAATGCAGTGAAGGACGGACGGCTATCCGCCTCGAGATACGTTGTTCGATCCGGCGGTGTTGACCTGTGGGTCTCCGGTGCGATATTTGACCGAATTGCCGGAGCCGAAGCAGCTGATCGCGTCGGTGGCGTCGATGCTCACTTGGTTGTCGATACCCGAAACCGACACGGAATCGCAGTGCCCCGTGATGTTTACGTGGTTGCGGATGCCGCTGATGTTCACGGAGCCTTCCGTGCAACTGATCGTCTTGGTGCCGTCGATGCCCGAGACGCTGGCCGGTGTATCGGGGGAAGCGGTGATCACGCCGGAGTCGGCTCCCGGAGCATTGGGCGCCGCAGGCATGCTGGGCATGCTCGGAATACTGGGAATGCTTGGCACATGGATGATTCCGCTACCGCCGTCGCTGGACAGGCTCGACATCTTGACGATGCCTACGACGACACTCGCGACGGCGACCGCGATGATGGCGAACACGCGCCACGGGATCCCGCCGGACGACCTCCGCGGTCGCGGCGCGGGGAACTGGGTGCCGAAGGGGGGGCCTGCATATTGCTGTGTGTCATAGGGCTGTTGCGTGCCGTAGGGCTGAGTGCCATAGGCCTGTGGGCGGTAGTTCTGACTGCCGTAGTCCGGCTGGCTGTAGCCGGACACCGGAGGGGGTAGATAGGCGGTGCCGCCGCTGGATTGATTGCCACCCAGTTCGCTCGCCTTGGCTTGATCGCTGAGCGACCGCTCGAGCTCCCTGATCCTGGCCTCGGGGTCCTCGTCAGAGGTCATGGGCAGATGGTCCCACAGCCTAGCCGACGGCGTGCCCTAGTCGACGGATGCGCCGGCGTCCGCCCCGCGTCGCCTGCGCAGCATCGTGTCACCCGCCGCGTGAAGGGCGTCAGCACCCAGATGTCGACGGGCGTAGTCGCATGCGCCGCAATCATTCCCGCGGTGAACAGCAATGTGTCGCCGGAAAGGAAGGGAAAGAGCAGACATCGGATCCATCAATGCGGGAAGTGCGATCACCGAGGTCAGGCCGCGTCAAGTCCCCGCCGCGACTTTCCAGTCGGCTAACTCGACGCAAATGGCGGGTGCAACGACGCATCCGACGATTGTGCGGACGCAAATGCGGCAACTCTCAACGCATGATCGGAACAATTCGCTCCGTAGTCCTCGATTGCAAGGAACCCGAGAAGCTGGCAGGTTTTTATCAGGGCGTGCTCGGCGGCGCCGTCCACAAGGAAGACGACACCTGGTCCGTGCTGACCGATCCGACGGGCCGGCGGTTGGCGTTTCAGCTCTCCCCGCAACACGAGCCGCCGCAGTTCCCTGACGAACATGGCTCCCAGCAGTTCCATCTGGATATCCGGGTCGAGGATGTCGACAGCGCAGAGCCGGAGGTGTTGGCGCTCGGCGCCACCCGGGTCACCGGCGCAGTCGAAGACAACACCTTCCGGGTCTACCGCGATCCGGCCGGGCACACGTTCTGCCTGGTCTGGGGCACCCCGGAAGACGGTGCCTGAGCGCACACGGCAAATGTGACCAAACCCTGACAGCAACCGCTAGCCGCGTCGTGGAGCGGGTATCCAAGAAGTGTGGTGGCACCTGGCTTCATCGCCATCGGCAGTGGTCCGGCAGGGTTGACCGCTGCCGAGGTTTTTCGCCGGAAGCATCCCACGATTCCTGTGCACATCCTGTCCAGCGACGCCGCGCTGCCCTATGCCAAACCACCGCTGAGCAAGTCCTACCTGTGCGGCCGGGACCCCAAACTCGACCTGCACAGCCCGGGATGGTTCATCCGGCAGGGCATTCAACTGCACCGCGGCATCACGGTCGAGCACATCGACCCCATCCACCGTGAAGTCGTCACCGCCGCAGGCGGTCGCTACAGCTACTGGCACCTGGTACTTGCGTCCGGCGCCACACCGGTACCGCTCGATGTCCCCGGCGGAGATGCGGCGCTGTCGCTGCGGTCGTTCGCCGACGCGGTCGTCCTGCGGATGGCCGCCAGGAACTCCGACTCCGCCGTGGTGGTCGGCGGCGGGCTGATCGGTTGCGAGGCCGCGTCCTGTCTCGCCACCCGCGGTGTGGCGACCACCGTCGTGGCGCCCGAACCCGTGCCTGTGCACCGCAGGTTCGGCGTCGAGGTCGGGGAGCGCGTGGTGAAGATGTTGTCCGACAGTGGCGTTCGCTTCATCGGGTCCACCGGTGTGGCTGCCGTCGATGACCGCGAGGTCACCCTGGACACCGGAGGCGCGGTCGAGGCCGAACTCGTCGTCTCGGCCACCGGCGTGCGTCCCGACAGCAGGCTCGCGACCGCGGCAGGGCTCGACACCGAAAGCGGGCGCATCGTCGTCGACGAGCGCATGCACACCTCGGCTTTCAACGTGTACGCCGCGGGCGACGTCGCGCTCGCCTACAACGTCACTGCGGGCCGTCGGATACCGTCCGAACACTGGCGCGACGCCACTCAACAGGGCCGCATCGCCGGGACTGTCGCTGCGGGCTATCCCGCGGCTTGGAGTGATGTGCCCGAATTCACCTGCGCCATCGGCAAATACGAGCTGACGTACCGCGGCTGGGGGACGTGCCATCAGGACTGCGCCGTGGTCGACAGCCGCGACGGGTTCACCGCAACCTATCGATCGGGCCACGAGGTCGTCGGCGTGCTTACCGCTACAGCCAATCCCGCCGCTTGAACGTCCAATACAGCAGCACCACAAGCACAATGATGGTGGTCGTACTCACCACGAAACCGCCAAAGGTGTTGATGCCAGGATAGTTCACGTTCTGGCCGTAGTACCCCGTGATCGCCGTCGGCACCGCGATGATCGCCGCCCAACCGGTCAGCTTCTTCATCACGGTGTTCAGCCGCGCGTCCTGAAGCGAAAGATTGGTCTCGAACACCGTTGTGACCATGTCCCGCAGCGACTCCGTCCACTCCGACGCCCGTAGTACGTGGTCGTACAGGTCGGAGTACAGCGGGTCGAGTTCCGGCGAGATCTTCGCGTCGAGTCTGCGGTGCTGGATCGAGCTGACCACCTCGCGCATCGGCAACACCACCCTGCGCAGCTCGACGAGATCCTTGCGCAGCCGGAACGTCTTGCGCTGCAAGCCACCTCGCGGGCTGGTGTTCTCGAAGAGGTCATCCTCGAGGCCCTCGATGCCTTCGTCCAGTGACTGCACCGCCTCGAAGTGGCCGTCGACGATGTAGTCGAGCAGACCGTGTACCAGGGAGCCGACCCCGTATTCCTGGCCGCCGAGCTCGTCGAAGCGCTGCGATACCGCGTCGATGTCGAGATGCGGCGACAGCCGGACGGTGATCAGCCCGCGCGGTAGTACGAAGCCCGAGATGCGGTGGATGTCGAGGCAGGACTGGGACTCGTCATCGGGCTTCTTCACGGTGACCGAGTACACCGTGAAGAAGGTGTGGCTCCGGTAGATGATCGCTTTCGTGCGTTCAGCCTCGGCGATGGTGTCCTCTACCGCCCATGTGTTCAGCCCCAGCTCCTGCGCGAGGTCGGTGAGCTTCGCGTGGTCAGGCTCACACAGGTCACACCACACCAGGGCGTCGTCATCGGCGAGGTAGTCGGAGATCGCGGAGAACTCGAAGTCGTCCTGCGGCTTGCCGTTGCGCCACACCCGGCCCGTCACGTCGGTCACGTCACCATAATGTCAGCGCAAACTGCTTAAAGCCGCTGGTAATAGGGAATGGTGTAGGGATGACTCCGCCACGACATTCGGGCACCGTGTCAGCCGCCCGGCCGCTGTCCGGTTAGATGTGGCAATCCCCCCACAGCTTCTCGCCGCCGTCGAAGGCAGGCGGGGGGTAGACGCAGCCAATCGTCTGTGCGACGCGTGTGTGGAGCTGTTCGACGTCGACGCGGCAGCAATCTCATTGGTCTTCGACGGCACCAACGCGGGGACCCTGGGCGCCAGTGGTGAGTCCGCGTGGATGTACGACGAGCTGCAGTTCACGCTCGGTGAAGGGCCCTGCCTGGAGTCGGTCGCGCGTCGCGTACCGGTCGTGGTGACAGACCTCGCCGACCCCACGGATAAGCGCTGGACGGCCTACGGCCCGACGATGCTGGCCAATGACATCCGGTTCGTCTTCGCGATGCCGGTCGTGGTGGCAGGCGAACATGTCGGCGCGCTCGACTTGTTCCGCGCAGCGCCGGGGCGGCTGAACGCGGAGCAGTTCGCGGGCGCCGTCGTCGCCGCCGAGCTCGCCGGCATTCCGCTGCTGGACCTGATGGAGGGCGATCTGCAGGCCGCCGCAGGCGACCCGAGCAGCAATGCCTGGGCCGAGTTGAATTCATTAAGCCGCGCGGAGGTCAGCCAGGCCACCGGCATGCTCGTCGCGCAACTGGGCGTCGAGCCGACCGAGGCGTTGGTGCGACTGCGCGCGCATGCCTACGCCACCGGGCGTACCGCCACCGATGTGGCCCGCGACATCCTCGACCGCCGACTGAAGCTGGAGAGCGACTGATGCACGCCAAATGCACGAAATCTGCGAACAAGTCAGGACGGAGGGCAAGATGACCGACTCCCATCGTGAATCCCAGGTGCTCGACGCCGTCGTCACGGCCGTCGACGGCCTGCTCGACGACTTCGACGTGGTGGACCTGTTGACCGACCTCACCACGCGCTGCGCGCAGCTGCTTGACGTCGCTGCAGCCGGCCTTCTGCTCGCCGACCCGCTGCAACTGCTGCGCCTGGTCGCGGCGACCTCGGAGGAGGCTCGCGAGCTGGAGCTCTTCCAGCTGCAGGCCGACGAAGGCCCATGCGTTGACTGCTACTCGACCGGCCGGCCGGTCTCGGTCGCCGACCTGCGCCTTGAGGTTCGGCGGTGGCCGCAGTTCGTTCCCGCGGCCCTCGACGCCGGTTTCGCCTCGGTGCACGCTGTCCCGATGCGCGCCGCAGGCATCGTCCTCGGTGCCCTCGGCCTGTTCGGCACCCGACCCGGCGAGCTCAGCGAGTCCGATCTGATGGTTGGCCAGACGCTGGCCCATATTGCGTGCGTTGCCATCCTGCAGGAGCACCCGCACACACCGGACACTGTGATGCCGCGGCTGCGGTCCACACTGACCAGCCGCGTCGTCGTCGAGCAGGCCAAGGGCTTCCTGCGGGAAAGCCTCAACGTGACGGTCGAGGAGGCGTTCGGGCTGTTGCGGATATACGCCCGCGCCAACGGCCAACACCTCACCGATTTGGCACGGCGGTTGATGACCGACCGGTTGGCCAGACCCGAGCTGTTAGCCGCCATGGCCGAACTCGCGACGGCGCCTCCGTGCTAGCTCGTCACTGCACCTGACGTCGCGCGCGGGCACGCTTCACCGCTTCGTCGACAAGCTGCTCGGCGACGACGCGCAGTTTCACGTTGTCCCCCTGACTCATTCGTGTCAACCGGTCGAACGCCTCCTCAACGCTGCAGCCCGACCGGCTGCGCACGATGCCAATCGCTTGATCGATCACCGTGCGGCTGTCCAACGCGCGTTTGAGCTGCTCTGTTCTGTGCTGCGCGTCGGTCAACAACTTCGCGTTGTGGACCGATACGGCCGCAGGGCCGGCGAATTGAGAACCCAACTGAACGGCATGGTCTCCGAACGCATCTCGGGCATACGCGTAGGAGTTGATGGCGCCGATGACGTCGTCGTCGACGAGCAACGGCAGCGACAACGCCGAATGCACACCCATCCGTGCCACCGTGCCGCCGAAGTGCGGCCATCGCCTGTCGCTGCCGAGGGAGCCGCTGACGGCCGGCCGCCGGGTTTCCATGCACGTGACGCACGGCCCCTCGTGGAGGTTTTCGTACTGGACGATGTCGATCTCGCGGACGAATTGTGCCGTGGCGGCCCACGCCAGCGGCTTCCGTGCGCTGGTCGACGCATCGATCACCGTCACGCCTGCTCCGTCGGCGCCGGGTATCGCTTGCGCCGCGAAGTCGGCGACGACGCCGAGCAGGTCGTCCACCCCCAAAGCTCCGGAGACGATGGTCGCCACCCCGCTCAATCCCGCTTGCAGGTCGTCGTCGTGGGCTTCGAGTTGTGCGTGTGAGAGTTCGGGCTCCGGTGGCGTGATGCGACCGGGCTGCGCGTCGTAGTCGGCCATCAGCGCCCCCTCCCTGGCCAGGTCCACGCTACTCGCCAGAAAGCGACTGGATCAGTCTATGAGCGCCAGAGCATGGGCACGCCGCAGCTTGCCCGACGGCGTCTTCGGGATGACCCCCGGCTCGAGCACGACCACATTGCGGGGGCGAACATTGACTTCGGCAACCACCTCGTGAGCGACCTGGTGTTCGATGCGGAGCACCTCGTCGTGGTCATCGTGGGCGTTGGATTCCACGGCCACGGCGAAGGATTCCCGCGAATGCCCGGCGTCCAGCCGCACCGCCACCGCGCAGCCGGGCCGCACGCCCTCGACGCGGCCTGCGGCCCGCTCGATGTCTGTCGGATAGATGTTGCGGCCGGCCATGATGATGACGTCCTTCAGTCGCCCGCACACCACAACGTTGCCCGCCTCGGTGAGATAGCCGAGATCCCCGGTGTCGTACCAGCCGTTTTCATCCTGTGCGGCAACGAATCCGGCCGCAGTGGTATAGCCCAGAGTCACCGGGTCACCGCGCACCTCGATGACACCGACGCCGCGCGCAGGCAGCACGGAGCCGTCCACGTCGACAACGCGGGCCTCGAGGCCCTTCAACAGGCCTCCGAGTGAGACCAACCGCCGGGTTCGGCCATGGGTCGCCGGGACGGCCCGGCGCAGGACGGCGAGCAGGTCGGCGTCCACCTCGTCGACCTCGAGGCCCGCTCCGCACTTGGTGAACGACACCGCCACGGTCGTCTCGGCCATGCCGTAGGCAGGCAGTATCGCCTCCGGACGCAAGCCGAATGGGGCCCCCGCCTCGCAGAGCTCGGCCACGTCGACCGGGTCCACCTGTTCGGCGCCCGAAAGCGCCCACCGCAGTGAAGACAGGTCGAATTGGCCGGGGGTGGCCTGCCTGCGCAATCGTTTGGCGAGGAGGTTGTAGGCGAAGTTCGGCGCGGCGGTCATCGTGCCCTTGTACTTGTCGATCAGCTTGGCCCACAACAGGGTGTCGCGCAGGAAGTCCATCGGGGTGACCTTGACCAGCTCTACACCGAAATACATTGGTACAGCGAGGAACCCGGTCATTCCCATGTCGTGGAAGCACGGAAGCCAACTGACGATCACATCGTTGTCGGGGTCGACTTCCGCCCCGGCGAACATCGCCTCGGCGTTGGCAACGAAGTTGCGGTGGCTGATCTGGACGGCCTTGGGCGAACCGGTCGACCCGGACGTCAGCTGCATCAGCGCCAGATCGTCGTCATCGGTGGCCACAGGGTCGACCGGGCCGTATTCGAGCAGTTCGCCGACGGTCAAGACCCGCAGACCCAGTTCGGCCAACAACGGCGCCGCCGGCATGAACGGGTCGGACACGAGGACCGCGCTCGCGCGGATCATCGTGATGATGCCGGTGGTCTCTGCCGCCCAGCGAGCAAGGTCCGTTCGCGGAGTGGGCTGGTGCAACATGGTCAGGCTCGCGCCGCGCATCCAAATGCCCTGGGCGGTGGGCGCTATCTCAACCGGGGCGCCCGCCAGCACGGCGACGGCGTCGCCGTGGCCGATGCCGGCCAGGGCGAGCCCACCGGCGATCCGCCTGGCCCGTTCGTGTACTTCGGCCCAGGTGTGCCGGACGGGCGCGTCCGGTTCGCCGGTGACCATGCCCTTGAGGCTCCATTGGGCATTGGCATACATCATCTCGGTGAACGTGCTCACGAGAATCCTCCTTGGCTCCGGCGCTGTGACGCGTGATGGTTGCGCGGGGTGACCCGACATGCAGACGCTGATCGAGCCGCTGAGGCACGACCGCCGTGGGCCAGTGGTGGGTGGACAGTTATTTCAGAAGAGCTTGGCCCCCTCCGTGTGGACCCCAGATGACGCCGCGCGCCGGCTGGAGCGCGGTGCGAAGAAATTCAGGCGTGCCGACTTTATAGAGCCGTGCGACGTCGGACGTGGCAGCACGCCGAGGCGTGCACGAATTGTGACCAGCATTGATTCCGTTGGTACTGCGACCCCGTCGGATCGAAAGCGCAACCGTGAGTTGTCGGCTCCGTCGCAGTGCTTGGCACTTTCGGGCGGGGAATCCAAATCGCCGCCGTGACGTCTCCGGAAGGCTGGGAAATCAACCGGATCCGAGGGTACAGCTTGGACCGCTCGTTATCACGTATTCGGTCGCAGTTTCGCGATCGGTCCTTGTGACAGCGGCGCGCGATGCGGGCGCAGATCCGCACCACGCGAGTCGCCGCTGGGCCGGGGACGCGGGTCCAGGCGACTCAGCCGTCACGCAGCGATCGCCGATCAGGCGAAGGATCGAAAAGCGGTCGACGCCAGAGAATTCCACACCGGTGAGGTCGAGGATCAGGACCCGGCTAGCGGGCGGGCGGGGCCCAGCCGAACCCGTCGAGGAGCGACGTCACCCCGACCTTCCATCGTCGCTCGATCTCCGGCGCCGACGTGCCAAGCCACCTGCCTGCCTCCTGTACCGCCAAACCCTGTGCCAGCGCGAGCAATACGTGTGCGATGTCGATGGGGTCCCCGCCGAGGATCCCCTTGGCGATGCACCGCTGAATACGGCCGACGAAGATCTCGCGCACGGATGCACCGGCCGCCAGTTCATCTGGGCCCGGTTCGAAATCGGCGAACGGACGCGAGAACATCACCTGCGCCAGCTTCGGATATGCCCGGCAGAACAGCCGGAACACCGGCACCAGCCGCTCGAGATCGCCCAGCGCGTCGTGGGTATCGGGGATCTTCGCGAGTTCCGCGCCCAACAGCCGGAAGCCCTCGAAGAACATCGCCCGCACCAGGCCGGCCTTGTCGTCGAACAGCTCGTACACCGCGGGCACCGACGTGCCTGCCCGCTCGGCCACCCGTCGCGTCGTGAATCGCGCGATCCCTTCCTCGCCGAGCGTCGCGATGGCAACCTCGAGAACCCGATCCCGAAGCTCGGGCGTGCGCTGCTTTGCCCTGGGCATGGCAGCGGCCTAGCTGGCGGTGAATTCCGCGGGCAGCCCGTCGATTCCGGCACGGATCGCCGTCAGCGCGGACTCGCGCGCCTTCAACTTGCTCGCCAGGTGAGCACCCGCATGTAGGGTCGCGGCCGCCTCGGTCGCCACCTCATGCGCGCGCCCCAGCACCTTGTCCGCGTCGACGATCTCGTCGAGCCAGCCGCCGGCGATCGCCTCGTCGCCGACGAACGTCGACGCCATCGACACGCCACGCTGGAACGCCGCGGGCGTCAGCCGCATCCGCATGATTTCGATCGCGGAGATCGGAATCGTCATCCCGATCGCCACCTCGATGGCCTGGCAGCGCGACTTCGGTGCGCCGATCCGGTGGTCGCCGCTCAACAAAAGGAACGACCCCATCGCGATCGCCGGACCCGTCGCCGCCATGATGACGGGCTTCGGGAACGTCAGGCAGCGTAGCGACAGCTCGAAGCCGCCCGCCAGCATGCCCAGCGCCGCCTCTGCGTCACCGGACTGGAAGACCGAGAGGTCGAACCCGCCGCTGAACACCCGCTGGTTGCCTGCCAGTACGACGGCCTTGGCGTCGTCCTTCTCGGCGCGGTCGAGCGCCTCGTTGATCGCGGTCTGCATCGACGGGCCGAGCACGTTCACCTTGCCGTCGTCCAGCGAGATCGTCGCGACGGACGCGTTGAGCTCGTAGTTCACCGGGCTGGTCATGGAGTCTCCCTCGACGTGCGCTTTTCGTTTCAGATCGATGTTACGAAACGTCGTTACGAAAACCAAGCGCAGGGCCGACAGCCGGCGCGTCAGCTCAGGTTGCGACGGTGGCGACCGTTGATCACCCGGGTTTCGGCGTTGTCGTCGTCGTACGGAGGTACCTCGTCGTACGGAGGTGGCGGATCGTCGTACTCGGCCGGCAGCCCCCGTAGCGCTGCGGATTCTCGTAGCGCGGCGGAGACGGCTGCTGGTGCCCGTCGTATCGCGCCCGCTGCTGCTGTTGCCGGGAGCTCGTCCACCGCCACCGGCGCTGCGGGTGGCCGGGGTTGCGGCAGCTCCTGCTCGACCGCGAACTGGCTGCGATAGCGGTCGCGCTGTTCGTTGGCCGCCGCGTTGATCTTGTTGATCTCGGACTGCAGCACCTCTTGGCGGCTCTCGGTCGTCACGTAGTGGTAGTAGGTCAGCAGCCCGCGGAGCAGTTCCAGTTTCTGCTTCTCCTGGCGGGCGAAGTCGTGAGTGGTCAGTAGCTCGAGTCGCTCGACAGGGTGCAGTGTGCCCCAGTCCAGCACCGCGGGTGTGCGGTGCTGGCGGGCGGTTCGCTTGTCCTTCGACTTGCCTTGCCGCGAGTTGGGTTGGTCGTAGAACGTGACGGCGCCTGCGAAGCGCGAACCGATGGACTCGCCGAGCTGCTTGCGATCCAGCGCGGAATCCCACACCGTGCGCCATTCCTGCGACGGCGCGAGATACGGGATCTCGGCGGGCAACTTCAGTGGGACGATGTCGACGAAATTGTCCGCATCCGCGCTTTCATATCGCGGAACCGTCGGCGGAGTGGCGAATTCGAACTTGATTCCGTACGCCGGTTTCTGGCCGAAGTTCTTCACGACGAGTTCGACGAGGTGCCAATCCTGCGCACTCGGCTCCATGAACATGACGACGTTCGGCTTCGCCAGATCTTCGCCCTCGTCCTTCGACCGCTGAAACTGTCGCCACGCGTAGACCAGGGCGGCGATCGTGACGCAGACGGCCAGCCACGCCGCGATCGCTGTCCACGCGCCGGAGGAGAGATTCGCAATATCGCCGGCGCGGTCGCCGAACCAATCCGTAATCCCCACGCGTCGCTGTATATCACGCTCTGCCCGTTGGGTCAGCATTCGATATCAGCGTTCAGGACATATTTGCTGTTGCGGCAATTCGCGTGAGTTGAATGAGGCTGAAGTGCCTCGCGGGGTCACCCATGAAATTGCCGGCGCAGCTAACCACTGACTCCTGTGACACCGCTGCGGATCATCGCCGCCAATTCTTCGCGGTCGGAGATGTCGAGTTTGATACAGGCGCGATACAGGTGGCCTTCGACCGTTCGGACCGACACCACCAGCCGGTCGGCGATCTCCTTGTTGCTCAGCCCCGCTGCCACCAGGTTGGCGATCTCGCGCTCGCGAACGGTCAGCGGCAACGGGTGCGCGGCCAGGTCCAGGGCGGGTGTGCGGATGCCGCCGCACTCGGCGGCCAGCCTCGTCGCCGCCGCGGCCGCCTCGACGCTGCAGCGGCGATTGTCGGTCGCCTCGAACGCCACCGCCGCCTGTGCGGCAGCGTCGGCCGCCGACAGCAGGGCGCCGAGGATTTCGAACCGCTGCCCCGCCTCAGCGAGCTTGGCCGCGTCGTGGTCGCGAACGGCTTCGGCGTGCGCGGCGATGGCCGACGCCAACTCGCCGCCGATGCTCGTTGCGAGATCGGCCAGCCGGTCCAGGCACGTCGCATCGCCGAACCGGGCCGCGTCGTGCAGCGCCAGCATCTCGATTGCCGTCTGCTTCGACTCCGCAGCCAGCCGCGCAGCATCGAGCGCCACTTCGATTGCGGCGCTGACGTTTCCCTCCGCGGCGGCCAGCCACGCCTCGGCGATCCGCAGCTGCGGGCCGAAGACCGCGACGTGCTTGCCGCTGCGGGTCTTCAGCTCGGCGACCATCTTGGCGCCCGCCTCCGTGCGGCCGAGCGCGCAGTACGACTGCGCGAGCAGCAGGCGTGCCGGGAAGCTCCACGAGGCCGCCGACTCCGACGTCAGCGCCGCGACGGTCTGCTCCATGCGGGAGACGGCGTCGGCGAAGCGGCCGCGGCCCAACTCGACCGTGCCAACCAGAACATTGGCCATGCCCCATGCCAGATACTGGCCCGCAGAAGTGATCCGCACGATGTCCTCGGAACGCTGTGCGGCGGTGTCGAAGTCGCCGCTGAGCACGAGCGCGCGAACTTCACCGAACGCCGTCAGGTAGCGCAGCAGGCCGTCGACCTTGTCGTCGACCTGGTGGCCGCGTTCGGCGACGGCCTCGACCTCGTCACCGAGGCCCATCAGCGCCAGTGCCAACGCGCCGCCGAACACCGCCCATTCCACCGCGGCGGCCGACGCGTCTGGGGTTGCAAGCACGAGCTTCGACAGCTCGACGGCCTCCTCGAGTTGGTTCTCGAAGAGCCGCGACGCCGAGGCCACGCCTGCGACGACCAACTTGAGCCCCGGCTGAGCGACCCTGTCGCTCAACAAGTTCAGCACCTCGTCGGCGCCTTCGGCGTCACCCATCGACCAGTGCAGGTTGGCGATCCGCACCAGCCCCCACCGCACCAGCTCCAGTTCGTTCATCGTGCCGGGGTCGAAAGCGCTGAGCGTCTCCTCGGCTTCTGCGGCCTTGCCCTGCCACAACAGCGATCGCGCCAGTAGTTCACTGGCCACCAGCCCGCCGCCGCGATTCACCGCAGCGCGCGCCAACCGCTCGCCGAGCGTCACGTTGGTCAGCGCGATCGCGTCCCGCGCGGCCGACACCAACAATTCGAGATCGGGGGACTGGTCGCTGTCGAGGGTCAACTCCGCCAGCCGAATCCGCTCGGCCGGCCCCCGCAGTGGCTGACCCTGCAGCGCGCGCACCACCTCGCCGCGGAGCCGACGCGCGGCCGCCATTCCCAGCCGCCTGCGAATGACCTCACCGAAGAGCGGATGGTTGAACCGCACATCGATGCTGTGGTGTTCTTCGACGACACGGACAAGCCCGCGATTCTCGGCCTCCTCGACGGCCTCGACGCCCGCGATACCGCTCAACGTGTCGAGGTCCAGCGGTTCACAGAACGTCAACAGCCGCAGTGCGTGCAGCACGTTGTCCGGCAGTTGGTCGACGCGGCTGTCGAGCAGCGAGGCCAATTCGGAGGTGACCGCGGTGCGGCCGCGCAGCTGCCACACCCCGCGGACCTGACTGAGCGTGCCCGCCTCCAACGCGCCCTCGACCAGATGCCGCACGAACAAGGCGTTACCGCCGGACGCCTCCCACATCAGGTCGGCGGATAACCCTTCCACCCGACTGCCGAGCGCTGATTCGATCAGCGTCACGCACTGCTCCTTGGTGAACGGCGCGAGGTGCAGGCGCAGCAGATAGCCGTCTTTCCACAGCGAGGTGATCGCGTCGGGAACCGTCTCACCGGACCGCACGGTCGCCACGATGCGCACGGACCCGTCGAGCGCCAGCTGATGCAGAAGCGTTGCCGACAGTTGGTCGAGCAAATGCGCATCGTCGACGCCGATCACCGAATGTCCTTCGGAGATAATCGTTTCGCGCGCCGCAGCGAGGAACGCCACCGGATCACGCGACGTCGCAGCGCCTACCAAGTGCGCAAAAACGCCGAGCGGGATGCTGCGCGCCGACTCGGTGCCTGCGACCCACTGCACCCGCGTCGGCAGTGACTGTGTGACCAAGCGAGCGAGCGTTGTTTTGCCAACGCCCGCATCGCCGACCAGAACAATGCCGCACACACCTTTTTGGTCGACCAACGCCGACTGGATGGTCGTGTATTCGCTATCGCGCTGGACGACCGGCCAGTTCTGGGCCATAACCAGGGACTGTACTACTCGACCGCGCGTTGAGCGCGATGTTGACACACCCGAATTATTGCGTGAGCCAGCGAATTTGGTCTACGACGCCACCGCTGTGAGCGCATTGGAGTCCTCCTCCGCCCTCACGGCAGGCGCTGTGTCCAGGCACGGCATCCGCTCGGCACGCGCCGCCCAGTCCAGATCGGCCCACATGATCCGGTACGGCAGCCGGCGCCAATAGTCGGAATGCGCACGCAGATACACGTCGACGCTCGCATGGACCAACGCATCTTCAGGCACCTTGCGGAAGCGCAATGACGGTGCGCCCTCGGCGAGCGCGTCGAGCTCGGTGGGTGCGGGCGCGCGCTCGACGTCACCGTCGATGAGCACCGCGCCGGCGGTAACCAGACCGTCGATCATCCAGTCGAGCGTGATGTCGGCCAGCGGCCAGTACGCGTTCGGGCCGCCGACGACATCACAGTGCGTGCCGCGGAACCAGACTTCTTCGATGTCGGGGTTTCCGACTATCCGGCATTCACCGAACGGTCCCAATCCGCCGTCGATGGCGACCGCGTGCCGTCCCGATACGACGTTACCCAACGACTCGTTTACGCAAACCGCCGGTGTGCCAGGCACTTTCACGGTGTCCCACAGGCCAAGGAAGTGCACCGGCACAGCGACATCACGGCCGTCGGACAGCGCGCGGGCCAGCCGCTTGATCTGAGCCCAGTCGCTGGACGTGCGACCGTTGCTCGGTAGCGCGAAGGCGGCCAGCGCATACTCGACGACGTGGTCGGAGCGTTCGTCGAGGATTCCAATCGTGCCAAGCATCCTGGCCAGCGCGCGTGCACAGTAGGCGCCGCGTCCCGCGCCGAGAAGGAAGATGCGGTCCTCGGCTTCCCAGTTCTCGGCCAGGAAGAAGTACGCGTCGACGACGGCCTCGCGGGCCTTGGCGGCGACGGTTTCGCGCCACTGGCGGGCCATCGGGTTGAAGAGGCGAGGCGAGCGCAGCGCCGCCTCACCGGCGTCATACCAGGTGAGCTGACCGTCGCTGTCTGTGTCGAGTAGCCGGAACAGTGCCTCGGCGTTGGTGGCATCGCGCGGACCGAGGCGATTGATTGTGCTGTCGAAGCACACGATGAGGTTCTTCATAGCAAACTCCCTGACACCGCGTCCCATGTACTCGAGACGCTGACAAGTAAAGTTTGCCAGGCGGAGGCTGTGGTGTCATGCGTATTGCACTACTCGAAAAAATTGTCCTTCGATTTCAGCATTGAGTAAGGTCGTTCAACGCGGATTCGGTTGCCATGTAGCCGCCTCTACCTGCATATCGCTGCGGAATGAGGCCATTGGTGCTGGTCATCGGGCCCACACGGAAGCCGAACAGCGACCGAACCGGTTCGCCGTTGCCCGCCTAGTCGTTGCTGTGTGGATGTGCAGCCTGCGGCGGACGGTGCAGATGTTGCGATATGGAGCAACGTACCGCCACAAACTCAGCTCAACGGTAGCTCGACGCCGGGGCTCGTGGGATCGGCGTGCAACTCGATCGTCTCCGGCACGGTTCCCTGCGGAACGTCGTAGGCGAGGCCTACGTCGGCCTGGCCGCCCGCCGGGATGTCCACGAATCCGCCGCCAACATAGAACGTCGCCTCGTCGTCGACGCTGTACACCTGGCCCGCCGCCTTGAGCTTCTGGAAGGTGCCGAGGAACTGGCCGGGATCCCCGCTGGTGTTCTGCACGGTCAGGTGCACAACGATGAACTCGCCCTGCGCGGTTTTGGTGAGGAAGTCGTTTTCCGTGGAGGTGACAGTGGGACCGCTCTCAACGCCTGTCACCGTGAACGTCAGCGGGCCGTCCGTGGCGCCTGTGCCTGGCGGCGGCGCGGCCTCGGTCGAGGAGGCTTTCGACGGCGTCGTCTCTTTGCTTGTGGCCGTTGAGGATTGGCTGCTCTTCGGGGAGCTGTGTTGGGTCTTGTCGTCCTTGTGAATGACGAACGCGTAGACCGCCGCCAGTATGAGCACCAGAAGCAGCGCGGCGACTACGCCGCCGAATCCCATCACCAGCTTGCGGTTGTCGACGGGGGCGGGTGGTTCAGTGCCCGCCGGGGGCTCGACCTCAGGCGGTTCGGCAGGCGTCGGCGTGGTCGCGTCGGCATACGGTGCCGGCTCGGGCGTCGGCTCGGCCGTCCAGTCGCGCAGCGGCACCTTGGTCGTCGGCTGCTCGGTGGGCGGCAGGGGCGTCGGAACAGGCGTCGGCTCCGGGGTGTGCTCTGGCGTCGAGGTGGGGTCCGTCGAGAAGGCGTGCGGCGCCACGTCCGGCTCCAGCGGCGGCGGCTCGAACGACCACTCGCGCAGCGGCACCTTGGTGGTCGGCTGTTCTGTCACCGGCAACGGATCGTGGTCGGGCTGCTGGGTTGGTTCGGGCTGCGGGGTCGGTTCGGGCTCGGGGTCCGGCGCACGGTGCGCACCCCCGCGGCCACCCGCCGGCTCGGCCGGCTCGGCCGCCGCAGGTGACTCACTGGCCGCAGGTGACTCACTGGCCGCTGGCTGCTCGGGCGTCCGATGCTCGGTCCAGGTGCCGCCGTCCCAGTACCGGAGCTGACCGGCCTGCTCGGGATCGGGATACCAGCCTGCGGGGGTCGGCGGTGTCGTCATGGAGTGAGGTCCTCCCGTTGGCGCGCTCCGGCACGGCGGCATCGCCGTGGTCAGAACCCTACTAAGAGATCAGCCGCCCATCAGCATTCGCCACTGATCAAGACTGCTCGCCTGGTACACGTAGTTGTTTCGCCGCACGTTCGACAGCGAGGCGCTGGGCTCCATCGAATACCAGTGGCCGGGGAAGACCGTCGGGTCGCCGGGCAGCTTGGCCAGCTGCTGCAGGCTGCGGTACATGTCGTCGACGCTGCCGCCGGGGAAGTCGGTGCGCCCGCAACCTTCCAGGAACAAGGTGTCGCCTGCGACCAGCATGCCGTCGAGCAGGAAGCACTGGCTGCCCGGCGTGTGACCGGGTGTGTGCAGCAGCTCGATCTCGACGTCACCGATGCTTATCTTGTCGCCGTGCTCGTGAGCGGTGAGGTCGCTGCCCGCGATGCCGGTGACACGCGAAACCCATTCCGCCTCAAGGCTATTGACATGTACGGGCACGCTTTGGCGCTCCAGCAGCTCGGCGAGGCCCTTGAGCTCGAAGCCCATCATCGTTCCGCCCACGTGGTCGGGATGGTGGTGGGTGACGAGCGCGCCGGACAGCTTCATGCCGTCGGCCTCGATGATGTCGACGAGGTCATTGGCTGCGTATGCCGGGTCCACGACAACCGTGTCGCCGGTCTCGCGGTCGCCGATCAGATAGGCGAAGTTGCGCATCTGCCGGGCGATCACATCGGTCTCGGCGAAGTCGTGCCCAGACAGCAGCTGCCGAAAGTAAAGGCGTTCAGTCATTGAGACAGCGTATTCGCACCCGCCGAACGAGAAGCCATGGCTGTGGAATCGCCGAGATCACGACCTGGAATGCTATTTCGCGGGAACGCGACGTCGATCAGTTGTCGCGGTGCATCCGCACCATGCGGGTGGTGCTGCTTTCGTCGAGGTCGACGACATCGGTGCGGGAGCGCAGGAAGTCGCTGAACGAGCGGAAACCCAGCGACTTCTCGGAAAAGGACGGGTCCATCCGCTTCATCTGCGCCTTGACCGCCGAGTTGTGCAGCCAGTCGGCGTCTTCCTTTTCGTGGCCGATGCGCAGCGCCCGCTCCAGCAGGCCAGTCGCGGCGGCCTGCGCATCTGCGGGTTCGGGTTCGTCGTCTTCACTCTTGGACTTTGCGCGCTTGGTGGCCTTCTTGGCGGGCACAGGCGCAGCGGTGGGGATGCCGGGAAGTGCGTCGTAGGTGACGAATTCGTCGCACGCCGACGCCAGCGACCGGCTGCTTGCGCCGGCCACCCCGATGCCGACCACATAGCGGCCGAGCCGTTTGCACCTCTGCGCGAGCGCGATGTAGTCGGAGTCGCCGCCGACGATCACCACATGGGTGAGGTCCGGCAACCGGAACATGTCCTCGACCGCGTCGACGGCGAGCCGGATGTCGGCGCCGTTCTTGCCGTAGGCCGCCGCCGGGAACAGCTGCACCAGATCGACCGCCCGCCCGACGAGCTGACCCTGGTAGTCGGCGTTCATGTCGGACGACCAGTCGGCGTAGGCCCGCGTGAGCACCAGCGTGCCGAACGACGAGGCGAAGTCGATGATGGCGCCGAGGTCGACGGTGGCCTTCGTCAGCTTGTCCTTCTCCAGCCCCCGCGACCTGTCCTTCTGGAACGAGTTGCGCCCGTGCACCTGGTCGTAGCGGGAGATCACGATGTTGTCGAAATCGAGGTAGACCGCCACGCGTGGCGTCTCACCTGCTGCAACCGGCTCCGGCATGGGTCTGTCCTATCACAGCCGTTGCCACCTGACCCCGTCGTGCAAACCAATTCGTTATTGCATCGGTGGGCACCGACCCCGGAGTCCATCGAACTGCACGACGGGCCGTTCTCGGACGGCGTAAGCGTCGGCCTCTAAGCGGTTTGGCGACCTAAACGGCGAGAATGTACCCTCTTTAAGGCCCGCGAACATGGCTGCGCGGGGACAGGCCCCCTTAGCTCAGTCGGTAGAGCGTTTCCATGGTAAGGAAAAGGTCAACGGTTCGATTCCGTTAGGGGGCTCGGTGAGCGCCGGTGCCGCTGGCGACGCAGGGCGATGTAGCTCAGTCGGTTAGAGCGAACGACTCATAATCGTTAGGTCGCCGGTTCGAGTCCGGCCATCGCTACATGACAAGAACGAGAACGTGTGAAAGAGGGCAGCTGACATGGCGTCCAGTACCGATGTAAGGCCGAAGATCACTTTGGCATGCGAGGTGTGCAAGCACCGCAACTACATCACCAAGAAGAACCGCAGGAACGATCCCGACCGGCTCGAGATCAAGAAATTCTGCCCGAACTGCGGCAAACATCAGCCCCACAAAGAGTCGCGGTAATCCGCCGGTCTCCGGCGTTTGCGCAGGACTTGGGTAGGTTCACAAGCCGTGTCGTTTCTAGACGATCTGGTCGGAATCCACTACAGGCATCCCGACCACTACGAGGTTGGCAGGGAGAAGATCCGCGAATACGCCGTGGCGGTCAAGAACGACGATGAGTCGTTTTTTGCCGAGAAGGCCGCCGCCGAGCTCGGCCACGATGCGATCCTTGCGCCGCTGACGTTCATCTCCGTCTTCGGATACCAGGCGCAGCTGGCGATGTTCCATGCCAATAACATCGCGATCACGGACGCCAAGATCGTCCACGTCGACCAGGCGCTCAAATTCGTGCGGCCGATCAAGGCGGGCGACCGGCTGTACTGCGATGTCCACGTGCACTCGATCCGCCAGTCGTTCGGCACGGACATCATCGTGACCCGAAACATCGTGACCAATGACAACGGCGACGTTGTCCAGGAGACCTATACGACCCTCGCGGGTCGGACAGCAGAAGATGGGGAAGAAGGTGGCTTTAGCGATGGCGTTGCGTGAGTTCGATTCGGTGAAGGTCGGTGACGAGCTTCCCGAGAAGGTCATTCCGTTGACCCGGCAGGACCTGGTGAACTACGCGGGCGTGTCCGGCGACCTCAACCCGATCCACTGGGACGACGATATCGCCAAGCAGGTCGGGCTGGACACCGCGATCGCGCACGGCATGCTCACCATGGGCCTCGGCGGCGGCTACGTCACGTCGTGGGTGGGCGACCCGGCCGCGGTCACCGAGTTCAACGTCCGCTTCACCGCCGTCGTGCCCGTGCCGAATGACGGCGTCGGCGCCGAGATCACGTTCACCGGCAAGGTGAAATCCGTTGACCCCGAAACGAAGTCGGTCACCATCGCACTGTCGGCGACGAGCGGCGGCAAGAAGATCTTCGGCCGCGCCGTTGCAAGTGCGAAGCTGGCGTAGCGGATGGCAATCAAAACAGATGTATTGGGAATGGTCTTCGACTACGAGGACTACTTCGTCATAGGCCGCGAAAAGATCCGCGAGTACGCCAAAGCGGTCAAGTCATTTGATCCCGCATCGCATGACGAAGAGGCCGCCGCCGAACTCGGTCACGCCGGGTTGGTCGCGCCGTTGACGTTCATCTCGACGCTGGCGCTGATCATGCAGCAGGACTTCTTCCGGAAGGTCGACACGGGCTTCACGACCATGCAGATCGTGCAGGTGGACCAGAAATTCCTCTACCACAAGCCGTTCCTGGCCGGGGACAAGGTGTGGGGGCGGATGGAGGTCATCTCCGTCAATGAGCGGTTCGGCGCGGACATCGTCGTGACCAGAAACCTGGCCCTCGACGAGAACGGGGAGCTCTACATCGAGGCGTACACGACGCTGATGGGCCATGAGGGCGACGACTCGATCTCGCTCAAATACGACGAGGAGACCGGCCAGGTCACGCGGACGCCCACCAACAAGCCCGCGCCTTCCGAGACGCCGGGGGCCGTCGGCGAAGCAAAGGCGGATTAGTAACAAGGTCAAACGCCGATGTACACTCGGACCTCGGGGTTTTCCCAGTTGAGCGCGCTGTCCGTCGGTTTCTGATCGGCCGATCGGGGAGCGCGCAAATTGTGTGAGCCCCGAGCGGGTTTGATGGCCTGCCAGCAGTGCCATCCTTGAAGGGGCGTAGCTCAACTGGCAGAGCAGCGGTCTCCAAAACCGCAGGTTGCAGGTTCAAGTCCTGTCGCCCCTGCTCAACTGAATACTCGACAGGTGTGGACACTGGAAGGTGACTACACGAAGACATCCATCGACAAAGGAAGTATGCGGTGAGCGACGAGCCCGAAGGTACCGGCTCCGTGGTGACGCAGCCGGTGCGCCCCACCGGCAAACGGTCACGGCGCGGGACCGCTGCCGACGACATCGACACCGACTCCGGGGCGCAGGAAGCCGCCTCCCTGGAGGACGAGGCCAAGGCGAAAAAGAAGAAGACCAAGAAGGCCGCCAAGGGACCGCGCCGCAACCCCATCGCGTACGTCATCAACTACCTGCGCGAGGTCATCGGCGAGCTTCGCAAGGTCATCTGGCCGAACCGCAAGCAGATGGCCACCTACACCACCGTCGTGCTGGTCTTTCTGGCGTTCATGGTGACGCTGATCGGACTGGTCGACCTCGGGGTGGCCAGGCTCGTGATGCTGGTCTTCGGCGGCAGCTGACCCGAGATTATTGAGAGGACTGACTAGTGACTAGCTTCGACGGCG
>JBKPSU010000086.1:0-12666 GCA_046735135.1 Actinomycetota bacterium | reverse complement strand
CAGAAAGTGCTGGGCCGCGAAGGCGCGAATGTCGTCGGCGCTTTCCAAAGGTTGCGCCCCGGGCAGCAACAGCGCCATCGCGGCGTAGCGCAGGATGGTGTCGGCCAGCTCGCTGACCGCATGCTCACCGATCCGGTCGGCCAAGCCGTCGGGGAAGATCACTCGCAGCGCATCGGCCATCCGCCCGATGGCCGCGCCGTAGTGCCTGCGGGCCAGCTCGAGCACCAGCGCGGGTTCGTCGGACATCATCCGGTTCAGCACCCGGTGCCTGCGGAACCGCAGGATCGACAGGGTGAACGCTTCGACGTAGTAATTCGACTGCGGCCCGGCCTGTTTCAGCTCGGCAGCGATATCGGCGAACAGCGCCACGTTCTCGCGTTCGACGACGGCCGCAATCAGCTCGTCCTTGTTGGCGAAGCGGCGGTAGATCGTGGTGCGGCTGACACCTGCGCGGCGGGCCACGTCGTCCAGAGCGACGCGGCGCAGGCCATGGCGTTCGAACTCGACGACGGCGGCGTCGAGGATGGCTTCGGTGCTCGGGTCAGGCGCGGGCATACCCGGCTTGGGCGAACTTGTTGTAGCGCAGCCGCATCGGGAGATGATCCCACAGCCAGTTGACCGGACGCGACCGCCAGATCGATGCGAAGCGTCGATAGCGCAGCTCCTGGCGCTCGCTCCACGGCAGGCCGAGCAGGTCACGGGTGCGCGGCGGCATGCCGCCGGTGGTCAGGAATGCGGCGAAGGGATTGAACACCGCCGAGACTGCCCGCCACAGCAGCGGCGGCACTCCCTTCGGGCAGGGATAGCCCTTGGTGACATAGCCGACGCCGTACTTGGCGGTCGGGTGGGCGACGACGATCTCGTCGATCATCCGGTCCCAGTACTGCTCGAACGCGGCGTAGTCGGCAGGCATCGCCCGCTCACTGACGCCGTAGCGGCGGTACCACGTCTTGGACTCGAGGTATATCTGCTGCTTCTCCTCGCGGCTGAGACGCTTGACGAAGGTGTCGGCGAAATACAGCACCTGTTCGACGAACGTGGCGTGCGCCCAGAAGTACGTCTCCGGATCCAAGGCGTGGTAGCGCGCACCGTCGGGCATCGTGCCCTTGATCTCGTGGTGAAAGTCGCGGACCTGGTGGCCGGGGTTGTCGCCGTCGCTGCCGTACACGGTCATGAAGATCGGCGGCAGCGACCGCTTCAACCGGGCCGCGGTGTCAGAGAAGAACACCGAATGGTCCAGCACGCCCTGTCCGAGCTCGGCGAGCATGTTCTGCAGCACCGCGGGCCGCGGACCGATCAGATACATCCGGTTGTCGCCGAAATAGCGCCAGACCAGCGACTGCGGGCCAAGCGGTCGGGCGTCGTCGAGGCGTTGCGGAGTGTCCGCCAGCTCGGTCATGTGACACAGTGTTACAAATTTCGCACTCTGTACCAAGGGTTCTGTGTGCCGCCTCACCCCGATCCGTCCGCCCAGTGAGAAGCCATGGCTGTGAAATCGCCGAGATCACGACCAGGAATGCTATTTCGCGGGGACGGAGCGGGCGCGGCGCAAACCAGCGAGGCCGAGGACGGCCAGTACGCCCGCGACCGTCGCCAGCAGCAGCGTCAGCACCAGCATCGGCGGGCTGTAGGCCACCGAGGTCGTCTGCGGCTCACCCGGCAGGATCGGGGCGACCGTGACGACGGACTGCGCGCTGAACCAGGCCCACACGGCGCAGGCGGCCAGGACGACGGACAAGATCAGCTCGAGGGTGGCGCGACGCCTCTGGCTCATGATTTGGGCTCCGGCGGGATCCGCTCGTCCATCAGGTGGATCAGCGCGGACCGCAGTTGTTGGTGCTTACGCGCCCACGCCTGCGCGGTGCGGTCGTTGGTCAGTTTGAGACCGATGCCGTTGCGGCCCTTTGGCACGCCGGTCAGCTCGCCGAGCGCGCGAGCGGACTGCCATCCGAGCAGTTCGGAGCCCGTCGGTTCCGGGTAGATCCGCACGATGTCGTCGATCGAAATCCGCTCGGTGCCTTCGCGCAGGGTGGTCGGGGTGAGCTCCACCGAAGTGTGGATCCGGGCCGCCTTGACCTGCACCGCGACGAACCCCGAGACCAGCACCAAGAAGACCGCCGGGACGAGCAGCTGGATGCCGAAGCCCGCGGACAGCTGGATCAGCATCATCGCGACCGCCGAAATGGGCCCGGCCAGCACCCACAGCCAGCTGGCCCCCTGCTCGTAGAACAAGACGTCGGCCGGCTCGCGGCTTTGTGTCACGGCGTCTCCTGGTAGTAGGCGGCGGCGGCTGGACGGGTGATCAGGGCAAGCCCCGCCAGCAGCGGTATCACCGCGATCAACGTCAGGATATGAACCACGCCGAGCACCGCAACCAGCGCCACCACAACGATGATCGCCAAGGACAGCGCCAGGGCGGCCCGCCTGAAGCGGGTGTCGCCCGTACGGGCGCGGCCGGCCAGGAAGGCCATCCCGGCGCCTGCGAGCGCGGTGAGCACCCCGGCGCCGCGGAAGACCGGCGGAAGGCTGACCGACGCCGTGATCAGGCCGCCGACGATCAGCATCACCGCGGCCACGACCCAGCACCAGAACGCGGCGGTGACGGGCCGCGGGCGCGGCAGCGGTGCTGACATGGTGGGCAAGCCTAACGGGCACTATCGAACGAAGAAGCCATGGGCGTCCTTGCGGTGCAACAGGAAAACTCCCCCGGCGATCAGCACCGAGCCGACGATGGCGCTGATCGCGTACAGGACGGCAGAAGTCGGCGCCCGCTCGACCGAGAACAGGTTCGTGCCGGCGTAGACCATGGAGGCCACCCCGCCGCCGGTGAGCAGCGTGCGGGCCCAGCGGTATCCCTGCCGCATCAGGAACAGAAACGTGACGACGATCGCGGCGAGCACGAACACGAACGTCCCCGAGATCGCGTAGACAACGAGCGGCGCGTGCGGGCTATCAGAGCTAACCATGTCCACGACGTAGCCGACGACCATCAACGGCACCGCCGCCAGCCACAACCAGAAGCCGGTGTCGACGTCGGTTGGGCGCAGCTCGTTCACGCGAGCCAGTCGGCCACGTCGGCCGCCCAGTAAGTCAACACGATGTCCGCGCCTGCGCGCCGAATGCTGGTCAGTGCCTCCAGCGCGGCGGCTCGCCCGTCGATCCATCCGTTCGCCGCTGCGGCGCTGATCATCGCGTACTCACCAGAGATCTGGTAGGCCGCCACCGGCACCGGCGAGATGTCGGCCGCGGCGCGCACCACGTCGAGGTAGCTCATCGCGGGCTTGACCATCACGATGTCGGCACCCTCGTCGATGTCGAGTTCGATCTCATGCACGGCCTCGCGCGCGTTCCCCGGATCCTCTTGATACGTACGGCGATCCCCGGTCAGGCTGGAGCCCACGGCTTCGCGGAACGGGCCGTAGAACGCCGAGGCAAATTTGGCGGCATACGCCATGATCACCACGTCGGTGTGCCCCGCTGCGTCCAGTCCGTCCCGGATCGCGGCGACCTGGCCGTCCATCATGCCGCTCGGACCGACGACGTGGGTACCGGAATCCGCCTGTGCCACAGCCAGTTCCACGTATCGACTATTGGTCACGTCGTTGTCGACGCGGCCTGCCGCGTCCAGCACTCCGCAGTGGCCGTGATCGGTGAACTCGTCGAGACAGGTGTCGGACATCAGCACGGTTTCGTCGCCGAGGTCCTTGGCCAGGTCCCGCAGCGCGACGTTGAGGATGCCGTCCTCGGCCACACCGACCGACCCCGTCGCATCCTTGTCCTCCTGGCGCGGCACCCCGAACAGCATCAGGCCGCCGACCCCAGCGGCGACGGCCTCGCCGGCCGCCTTGCGTAGCGAGTCGCGGGTGTGTTGCACGACGCCGGGCATGGACTGGATCGGCCTCGGCTCGTCGATGCCGTCCGCGACGAACATCGGCAGCACCAAATGCCTTGGCTCCAAGGAGGTCTGCGCGACCAGTCGACGCAGTGCCGGGGTCGACCGGAGTCGACGCGGACGGTGACGGGGGTAAGCCACTCTCGTATCCTGACCGACGGTTTAGCGGCGGCGGCTCTTCTTGCGCGGCGGCGGCAGGGCACCCTCGGCCCGTAACCGGGCGGCGTGCTCGGCCAGTGCCTCCACCAACGGTCCCACCGCGGCGACCTCAGGCTGCACATCGACTCGCAAGCCGAATTCCGCTGCGGTCTCTGCGGTCTTGGGTCCGATGCACGCGACGATCGTGCGCGCGTGCGGCTTGCCCGCGATGCCGACCAGATTGCGCACTGTGGAACTCGACGTGAAGCACACGGCGTCGAAGCCACCCGTCTTGATCATCTCGCGGGTGTGCGCAGGCGGCGGTGCGGCGCGCACCGTGCGGTAGGCGGTGACGTCCTCGATCTCCCAGCCGCGGCCACGCAGGCCTTCCGCCAACGTCTCGGTGGCGATGTCGGCGCGCGGCAGCAGCACCCGGTTCACCGGGTCGAAGACGTCGTCGTATGGCGGGAATTCGTCGAGCAGCCCGAGCGAGGACTGCTCACCCGACGGCACCAGCTCCGGCTCGATACCGAACGCGCGCACGCGATCAGCGGTGGCTTGTCCCACGCACGCGATCTTGACACCGGAGAACGCCCGGGCGTCGAGACCGAACTCGTTGAACTTCTCCCACACAGCGCGCACCGCGTTTGTCGAGGTGAACACCACCCACTGGTAGCGGCCGTCGACCAGGCCCTTGACCGCGCGCTCCATCTGCGCGGGACTGCGCGGCGGCTCGACGGCGATCGTCGGCACCTCGATCGGCAATGCGCCGTGCGACACCAGCTTTTCGCTCATCTCGCCGGCCTGGTCCTTGGTCCGCGGCACCAGCACGGTCCAGCCGTACAGGGCGCGGCTCTCCCACCAGTTCAACTTTGCGCGGTTGGCGACCGTCTTGCCGATCGTGACGACCAGCGGCCCGGTCAGCGGGCCCGCAGGCTCGTTGGAACCGATGGCCGCCTTGTCGTTCAGCCCGCCGAGTGTGGTTTCCACCGAGCGCTGCTGGCACGTGGTGCCCTGCGCGGTGACGACACACGGCGTGGTGTCGGCCAATCCGTACTCGAGCAGCGTGCCTGCCGCGTCGGCCAGGTGCGAAGCGGTCGCCTGCAGGATCAGTGGGCCAGGCGCCGCGGCCAGTGCGGCCCAGTCCACGTCGCCGCGGACATCGGCCACGGTGTGCGACGACCCGAGCGGGAGCCCCGCGTAGGTCGGCACCGCGGTGGTGGCGGGCAGGCCCGGCACGATCTCGAACGGCAGGTGCGTGCGCGTCAGCGCGTTCACCTCGGTGATCACCGCGTCCACCGACAGCGGGTCCCCAGCGACCAGCCGCACGACGTCGACGCCTGTGCGGGCCTCGGTGGCCAGCGTCTTGGCGACCTCAGAGGGATCGCCCAACGCGGGCCTGATGTCCGGTCCGCCGGCGATCGTCGGGGTCACATCGCCCTCGCCGTCCGTCGAGGAGGCGGCTTCTGCGGGCTCCGGTCCCGACGGCGGCGGCAGCTCGGAGCCCGCAAGGGCCAGCACCGCTTCGGGCACGTCGGGGTCGGTGATGATCAGCGCGGCGTTGGCGAGCACTGTGCGCGCCCGCGTCGTCAGCAGGCCCGGGTCGCCAGGCCCAGAGCCGATAAACGTGATGCGGCCGGGCCTCTGCTTACGCCCTCGGGTCGTCATGTTCCTTTTCCCATGCCTCTCCCGGAGTCCGCCAACAAATCGCGTGCCCCCAGTTCGAACAACTCCGCGGCGACCGAGAGACCAAGCTCTCGTGCCCGCTCGGGTGCCCCGATGCCGGACGCACGGATCACGTCGGATCCGTCCAGCGTCGCCACGCAGCCGCGCAGCGACAGCTCTTCGAAGACGCGGCCGTCCTCATCGATGGATTCGACCACCTCAGCGATCGCACCCACCGGTGCGGAGCAACCCGCCTCCAGTTCGGCGAGCAGGACTCGTTCAGCGGTGACTGCCGCGCGAGTGTCGGCGTCGTCCAACTCCGCCAACAGCGCGACAAGCTCGGTGTCGCCTGCGCGACACTCGACCGCAAGCGCACCTTGAGCCGGCGCTGGCAACATCTGCACCGGCTCGAGAGTCTCTGTGACATCGTCCAACCGCCCGATGCGGGCCAGTCCCGCTCGTGCGACGACGACACCGTCGAGATCACCGTTTCCTACCCTGTTCAACCTGGTATCAAGGTTGCCTCTTAGGGGGCGGATTTCCAAACCGAGACCCAATGCTCTAAGCTGCGCCGCCCGTCGCGGGCTCGAGGTACCGACCACCGACCCCGCGGGCAATTCACCCAGCACCAGGCCGTCCCGGGCGACGAGCGCGTCGCGAGCGTCCTCTCGCGGGGGTATCGCAGCGATCTTGAATCGCGGGTCGTCGGCGGTGGGCAAATCCTTGTAGGAGTGGACGGCGACGTCCACGCGGCCGTCGTCGACGGCTTTCCGCAGCGCTGCCGTGAAGACCCCGACGCCGATCGAGGCAATCGGTTCACTGGATCGGTCGCCTGCGGTGGCGATGATGACCAATTCGGCGGGATGCCCTTTGGCCACCAGAGCGTCTTTGATGGCACTGGATTGCGTCTTCGCGAGAAGGCTGCCCCTGGTGCCTATCCGGATGAGATCTGCCAAGCGTTACTCAGATTTGTCGAGATCGGTTGTCACAAAAGGCATTTCGGGTCCAGCGACTGCTTCGACGGCTTGCGGGTCCAATTCGAACAGTTCGCGCAGCGCCTCGGCGTAGCTGTCGCCGCCCGGCGAGCTGGCCAGCTGCTTGACCCGCACGGTGGGGGCGTGCAGCAGCTTGTCCACGACGCGCCGCACCGTCTGGGCGACCTCGTCGCGGTGCGCCGCCTCCAGCCCGGGCAGCCGGTTGTCCAGCCGCAGCAACTCGGCCTCCACCACGTCGGCGGCCCGTTGACGCAGCGCGGTCACGGTCGGGGTGACTTCGGCCATCCGCTGTCCGGCAAGGTAGTTCGCCACCTCAGCGGCGACTATCGCGCGGGCGGCATCGGTGTCGGACGCCGCGGCCCGCGCTGAGGGCTCGCGCTGGATCCGGTCCATGTCGACGACGAACACGCCGGGAAGCCCGGCGACGGCGGGGTCGACGTTGCGCGGCATCCCGAGATCGCAGATCACCAGCTGCTTGGGCTCGAAGCCGTGCGCGAGGCCGCGGTGCACGTCGGCCAGCGACACGACAGGGCGCACCGCACCGGTGCAGCTGACGACGACGTCGGCGTCGGTCAGCACGGGAGTCAGGTGGTCGAACGGGAAAGCGTCGGCCACGACGCCGAGATCGCGGATCTTGTCGGCGAGCACCTTCGCGCGGGGCAGTGTCCTGTTCACGATGTGCACGCACTCGACGCCCGCGCGCACCAGATGCTTTGCCGACAGCGCGCCCATGGCGCCTGCGCCGATGACGACCGCGCGGCGGCCTGCGAGTCCATCCAGCTTTGTGCCGGCCATGTCGAGTGCTACGGAAACCACCGACGCGCCTGCGGCGTCGATACCGGTCTCGCTGTGCACCCGCTTGCCGACCGACAGGGCCCGCTGTGCGAGCTCATGCAGCGTGCGGCCAACGGTGTGGTTGGCCTCTGCGGCGGCGTACGCGCGCCGCACCTGGCCGAGCACCTGCTGTTCGCCGATGACCGCCGAGTCCAGGCCGCTGGCCACCGCGAACAGATGCTCCACGGCCGCCTCGGCGTAGCGGACGTAGGCGTACTTGGTGAGGTCGCCCAGCCCCATGCCGGAATGCTCGGACAGCACCTGGCCGATCACCGAAAGGCCGCCGTGGAAGGCGTCCACCACCGCGTAGATCTCGACGCGGTTGCAGGTGGACAGCACCATCGCCTCGGTCACCAGCGAGGACTGCAGCACCTGGTCGACGATCTTCGCTTGGTCGGACTCGTCGGTGCTCAACTGCTCCAGAACGGATACCGGCGCGCTGCGGTGCGAAACGCCGAAAAGCAACACGCTCATGGCCTCATCACCACGTTGACCACGGTAATCGCTAGTTGGCTAGGTCGCCAAATTCGTGATGCGACTAACCCTGGCTTTTCGAGGCCAGATCGGCTCGCAGCCTTGGCTCGTCGAGCTCCCAGTAGCTGTGCTCCCTGCCGTCGAGGAGCACCACCGGAAGCCGGTCGCCGTACTCGGCCCGCATGGTTGGATCACCCGCCGCTGCCGCCGCATCGACGTCGGTGGTGGTCAGCTCGAAGCCCAGCTCGTCGGCCAGTTCGCCGAGCCTGCCGGCGGTGCGCTCGCACAGTGAGCAGCCCTGCCTGGTCAACAACACCACCTGCGCCGGGTTCACGGCACAAGTATCCGCGTTGCGGTGTCCTACTGTTGACACGTGCCCGATCGCGATGGTGACGTAGCCGCCGTGCAGGCGCTTGCCGGTGACGCCAGCGCCGAGGCCGCCGTGACGCATCTCGCCGAAGGCGATGCAGCCCCCGCCGCACCCCCGCCGGATCTGACCGCGGCCGCGTTCTTCGACGTCGACAACACGCTGGTGCAGGGGTCCTCGCTGGTGCATTTCGCGCGCGGTTTGGCGGCGCGCAAGTACTTCACCTACGGCGATGTGGCCCGATTCATCTACGCGCAGGCCAAGTTTCAGCTCACCGGCCGGGAAAACAGCGACGACGTGGCCGAGGGCAGGCGCAAGGCGCTGGCGTTCATCGAGGGGCGGTCGACCGCCGAGCTGGTTGCGGTCGGCGAGGAGATCTTCGACGACATCATCGCGGACAAGATCTGGCCGGGCACCCGCGCGCTGGCGCAGATGCATCTCGACGCGGGCCAGCAGGTGTGGCTGGTCACGGCGACGCCCTACGAGCTGGCTGACACCATCGCCAGGCGGCTGGGTCTGACGGGCGCGCTCGGCACCGTCGCCGAGTCAATCGACGGGGTGTTCACCGGTCGCCTCGTCGGCGACATCCTGCACGGCAGCGGCAAGGCGCACGCCGTACGGTCGCTGGCCATCCGCGAGGGCCTGAACCTGCGCCGCTGCACGGCCTATTCGGACAGCTTCAACGACGTACCGATGTTGTCGCTGGTCGGAACGGCCGTGGCCATCAACCCCGACGCCGACCTGCGCGATCTGGCCCGCGAACGCGGCTGGGAGATCCGCGACTTCCGCACCGCGCGCAAGGCCGCCCGCATCGGCGTGCCATCCGCCCTGGCGCTCGGCGCTGCGGGCGGCGCGCTGGCCGCCATCGTCTCGCGGCGCAGCGACAGATGAACCACCTGCCAGCACGCTGATAGGCTCTCGCCCGCCATGGCCATCGCAGAAGACATCATCGGAACCCACTACCGGTACCCCGACTATTTCGAGGTAGGCCGGGAAAAGATCCGCGAGTTCGCCCGCGCGGTCAAGGACGAGCATCCGGCTCACTACGACGAAGCCGCGGCCAAGGAGGTCGGCTACGACACGTTGGTCGCGTCGCTGACGTTCCTGGCCGTCGCCGGCCGCAAGGTGCAGCTGGAGATCTTCAACCAGTTCGCGGTCCCGATCAACATGGAGCGGGTCCTGCACCGGGACCAGAAGATCACCTTCCACCGGCCGATCCTCGCCGGCGACAAGCTGTGGTTCGACTCCTACCTCGACTCGGTGATCGAGGCGCACGGCACGGTGGTCACAGAGATCCGCGGCGAGGCGAGTGACGCCGACGGCAACCCGGTGGTGACCAGCATCGTGACCGTCATCGGCGAGGCCGCCCACGACGACGAAGTCGAGGAAGTCAGCGCAGCGATCAAGGAGCGGCGCGACGCCGCCATCGCCAAAATGATTGCCGGGCAAAGCTCTAAGGGTTGAGCCGGCCTTTGTGCGGAAACCGCACTCCATTCAGCCGAAGAACATGTTCCTGCGGTTGGCCAGCAACTGGTAGAGCGTCTGCTGAATGGTTTCGCGAACCTGGTCGGTCAGTTCGAACGTCACCATCGGATCCTCGGCGGCCGCGTCGTCGTAGTCCGCGGTCGGGATCGCCTCACCGAACTGGATGTGCCACTTCGACGGCAACGGCACCAGTCCGGCGGGCCCCGCCAACGGGAACAGCGGGGTGATCGGGAAGTACGGCAGCCCGAACAGCCTGGCCAGCAGCTTGACGTCGGCGATCATCGGGTAGATCTCCTCGGACCCGACGATCGAGCACGGCACGATGGGCGCCTTGGTGCGCAGTGCCGCACCGACGAACCCGCCGCGGCCAAAACGCTGCAACTTGTAGCGGTCGTTGAAGTGCTTGCCCAGGCCCTTGTAGCCCTCGGGGAACACGGCAGTCAGCTCACCCGCCGCCAGCAGCCGGTGCGCATCCGACGTGCACGCCATGGTGTGACCGGCCTTGCGTGCGGCCTGACCCAACATCGGCATGTCGAACACCAGGTCAGCGGCCAGCAGCCGCAGATCGCGGTTGGTGGGGTGCTTGTCGTGCACCGCGACCGCGGTCATCAGGCCGTCCATCGGCAGGACGCCCGCGTGGTTGGCCACCACCAAGGCGGCACCGGTCTTCGGCAGGTTCTCGATACCGCTGACCTCAACGCGGAACCACGAGTTGAAAAACACTCGCAGCAAAGGCAAAAACACCGAATTGTTGAGGTGTTGATCGAACCCGAATTCGTCGACGGTGTAATCGCCCATCATCCGCTTGCGAATAAACTCAGCAACTCCGGCAATTCGCTTTGCGAGTTCGTTCGGTGTCTCGTCGGCGGCCGAGCCACCCGATGCGTCTGCACGCCGGTCGTCGATCTCGCGCACGACAGCCGCGATCTGCTCGGCCGAGGCGCGGCCGTTGGGATCGGAGAGCAGGGACGGATGTCGGCGTGCGCCTTCGCCGCGCGCGGCCGCACGCCGCTGAGCCGCTTGCCTACCTGCATTTGAGTGCAGCGGAATCACTTTGGCTTTGGACTCGCCAGCCACTTCGAACCTTCTCCCCACCCGATTTCGAGCCTGTGTTTCAACGTCCCCAACGCTGCGCCGCCGATACGGCGCGACTCTCCATTGAGCGTACCCATCGCGGGTCAACGATCGGAGTCAATCCACGACCACGTACGTAATCGTCGAAAGCTTCAGTCGTGGTCCACTTAGGGCTATAGCCTAGGTCATTTCGCATCCGCGTGGTGTCCATGACCCGGCCGTAACTCAAGTAGTCCAGCTGCTCGCGATCCACCTCAGTGTAGCGAGTTGCGCGCCATAGCGAATCCGCAGCAGACAATGCGAAACGCGGCACCGGCAGCGGGACCCGGCCTGCCCGCCTGATGGCCTGAGACATCATGATGATTCCGGAGGCGCCGATGTTGAAGGTGCCCGATCTCCCCGCCATCGTCGCGCGCTCCAGAGCCCCCAGCGCGTCCTGCTCGTGCAGCAATTGCAACCGCGGGTCGCGGCCGATGATCGTCGGCACCACGGGGGCGGAGAGGTACCGCGACAGCGCGGTGTCCATCGCCGGACCGATCATGTTGGCCAACCGCAGGATGGTCACCGCGATGTCGGGCCTGCGCCTGCCAAGACCGCGCGCGTACCCCTCGGTGTCGATGCTGTCGCGGGCGAACCCCTCGCCAGGCGGCCGACGGGAGCCGGTGTCCTCGGTGAACAGCACCGGGTCGTACGCGCTCGAGCCATACACCTCAGACGTCGACTTGACGATCACGCGGCGCACCGTCTTCGCCTTCTGGCAGGCCGCGAAGAGCTGGATCGCGCCCATCACGTTGAGTTCCTTCAACGCCGCCTTGCCGCCGGAGCGGGGCGCGTAGGACGCCGCTGCGGCGTGTACGACGGTGTCGACGTCGCCGTTGCGGATGACCTTGGCGATGAAGGGGTTCCGGATGTCGGCGCGGACGAACTCCGCGCGGCCCATACGGCGCAGCAGATCCTTGCTCGGCGCGATCGCGTCGACCGCGATGACATGGTTGATCAGCGGGTTCTGCGCAAGACGGGCGGTCAGGTATGCGCCTAAGAATCGGCAGGCGCCGGTCACCAGCACGACCTTGGGGTAGTGCATGGTGTCGTCATCTTGCCCCGGGGTACGGCCCCCGGAGCGACCCTCGGAATCCATCCGGTTCAGCCTATCGGCGGAGCGGCGAAAACTACTTGCCGAGTTTTCTGCGCTGCACCCGCGTGCGACGAAGCAGCTTGCGATGCTTCTTCTTCGACATGCGCTTACGCCGCTTCTTGATGACTGAACCCATTGACTCCGCTACCTAGATTTCAAGACGTGACTACGCGCCACTTGGCGCGACCCGGTCACTTTACCCGGGCGCCCGCCGCGGAGGAAAAACGACGACCCTCGGCAATGAACTAACCGGCGTCGAAATACGAGGTCTCCAGCAGGTCGTGCACCGCCTTGGCGTGCACGCGGAACGAGCGGCCGACCCGCACTGCGGGCAGTTCGCCGTTGTGCACCAGGCGGTAGACCGTCATCTTGCTGACGCGCATCAAGCTGGCGACCTCAGCGACGGTGAGGAATTGAGCCCGCGGCGGCTGGTCGGGAGCCGCTTCGCCTCGTGAATGCTTCCCGCTCGCCGAATCTCGCCCCGATGGCCCGTTCATAGACGTCATCGCAACCCAATCCTTCAGGCACGGGCTGTTCCAGCGGCTTCCCCACCGCTGGGTACGACCCCGCGCTTACACGAGGAGAATAGCGGGGTTATTGGGGTTAT
>JBKPSU010000085.1:0-33950 GCA_046735135.1 Actinomycetota bacterium | reverse complement strand
CCATGGCTGCGGTCGACGAAGTCGGGACTGTGTTGCGCTCGCTGCGCGGGATCTGGGACGAGATGCGGTCGATGAGCTGGACCACGCGCTGCAGGCGACCGCCCGTGCCGTCGACGACGGCGCCGACGACGAGCTCGTGCTCGCGACCGCCCTACACGATGTCGCGCACAGCCCGCTGTTCGGCGAAGTCGCCGCCGCGCGGCACGACCCGGGTCGCGCAGGATTGGTTGACTCCGCGATTCGGCGAGCGGGTGGGCTGGTTGGCGGGAGCGCACGTCGCCGCCAAGCGGTACCTGGTCGTGACCGATCCCGACTACGCAAACACGCTGTCCGACGTGTCCGTCGACTCCCTGCAGCACCAGGGCGGTGCTGGTGTGGACCCGGCGTTCGTCGAGCACCCATGGTGGCCCGACGCGCTGCGGTTGCGCCGCTACGACGACGCCGCGAAGGATCCGAAGGCAAGTGGCGCATCGATCGACGATGTCCTTGCGTTGGCCGAACGCATTCTGCACCAAAGGAATCGGCGTGACCGCCCCTGATCGGCTGCCAAAGCCGTATCTGGTCCGCACGGCGATCGACGACATTTTGGCCGACCTCGACGAGGGCGACGCCGTTCCTGCCGAGCGTGAGCTTGCGGTCCGGTTCGGAGTGTCCAGGGAAACGGTTCGGCAGGCACTGTACGAGCTGTTGGTCGAAGGTCGCGTCGAGCGACGGGGACGGGGCACGGTGGTGTCGCGGCCCAAGCTCGTTCAGCCGTTGTCGCTGCGCTCCTACACCGAGGGCGCGCGTGAGCGGGGCAGGGTTCCCGGCCGCGTGCTCGTCACATGGGAAGACGTCGCCGCGACCGCGGAAATGGCCGAGGGTCTGACGATTTCGCCCGGCGATGGCGTCATACACCTGGAGCGTGTGCTGCTCGCCGACGGTCAGCGGATCGGATTGGAAAGCAGCTACCTGCCGCGGAACCGTTTCGGCCATCTCTACGACACGTTCGACCCGACCACCTCGTTGTATGCGGCGATTCGCGCAGGCGGCGTCCAATTCGGTTCGGCTGTCGAACGAATCGAGACCGCGCTGCCGTCACCGCGGGAGGCCGCGCTGCTGGAGTCGACGACAGCCATGCCGATGCTGCTGCTGAACCGCCGCTCGCTCGACACGGAGGGTCGGCCTATCGAGATGGTTCGCGCGCTCTACCGCGGCGATCGCGTGGCCTTCGAAACGCTGCTGTCGTAAGTGCATGACCACGACTACTCGGTGAACGGGTTACCCCAACGATTGAAGAAACGCGAGCAGCGCCGCGTTCGTCTCGGCCGGCTTCTCTTGGTGCACCCAGTGCCCGGCGCCCAGCACGATCGTGCTCCCGCGAAAGTCACTGCACGCCATGCCCGGATCTGCATAGCCGTCGGCGCCGGGGATGAACGCCCGCACCGGATCGCGCTCACCGGCGATGAAGCACGAGGGCTGAGTCACCGGAGCGCCGATGATGTCGGCCGACGCCGTGGCGTCGAGGGCCAACGCCCGGTAGCGGTTGAACGCACCGACCATGCCGGTGCGCTCGAGGCTCTCGGTGAGCGCGTCGAGGTCGCCGTCGGTGATGAAGCTCAGCGGACCGTCGGGCGGGTCGGGGAGCAGAGGGAGCAAGGCCGCGTCACGGGGCGCGTCCGGGAGCCAGCAGTTGAGCGGCGCATCGCCGGATAGCGCGAAGTACACGCGCTTCAGCGCACCGCGCAGGTCCGCGCCGAAGTCGGCCTCGGGCTGGCCCGAACGGATGAAGTAGAGCATGTAAAAGAACCGACCGGCATAGGCCCGATCGAAGACATCGATGGTCGATATCCCCATCGCCGGGACATGGGGAACGCTCAGACCGGCGACCGCCCGCACCCGATCGGGGTGACGGATCGCGGTGTTCCACACGATCGGTGCGCCCCAGTCGTGGCCAACCAGCACGATCGGCTCATCGGAGAGCGCGGCGGAAACCGCAGCGATGTCGCCGGAGAGTTCAGTCAGCGTGTATCGCTCGACCTCGGTCGGCACCGAGCTACCCCCATACCCACGCACGTCGAGCGCCGCAACCCGATACCCGCTCGCCGACAGGAATTCGACCTGGTTGTGCCATGAGTCCGCGAGCTCCGGCCAGCCCGACACGCAGAGCACGGTCGGGCCGTCACCCGCGACCTCGACTCGAAGAGTGATGTCGCCGTTGGTGATCCTCAACTCGTCCACGCCGCAATCGTGCCTCACTCGGCCCAGAGAACTATTGAGTTACCGCCGCCGTGCCAAACTCAGCCGCGCGGAACCCTCGCGGGCGCTAAGACCGTGGCGTCACCGCCCAGCGTGGCAGTGGCCTGCGCCGCGAGTTGTTCGTACGGCGCCCCCATCACGATGCGGCTGGCTTGATCGAGGCGTAGGTACTGCTCGTCGTCGAGGCGGACATCGAGCGAGTCGATGTAGGAGTCCACTTGTGCGACTGTTCGCGGGCCGATGACCGGCACGAGCGCCGTCGTGGAGCGACTGCCTCGTTCGAGCAGCCAGGCCACTGCCACCTGCGCTGCGGGCACGCCTGTTTCATCGGCCACCGCGAGCACCGCGTCGACCGTCGCCGCCTTGGCAGGTGCGTCCTCGGTGTGCACAAGCCGATTCCAGTCGGTCAGCCTGCCTTCCGAACTCGACCGGTACTTTCCGCTGAGCAGTCCTCCGCCCAGGGGCGACCACAACGCCGCTCCCAGGCCCAGCGACTCGGCCATCGGCAGGTTCTCGCGATCGGCGCTCCGTTCGACCAGGCTGTATTCCAACTGCACACCCGAGACCGGAATCGCGCCACGGAACTCGGCGAGTGTCACCGCGCGTGCCGTCATCCACGCCGGAAAGTTGGAAAGGCCCGCGTAGAGGATCTTGCCGGAACGGGCGAGATCGTCGAGCCCGCGCACGATCTCGTCGAGTGGCGTCACGAAGTCGGGAAAGTGCACCCACAGCAGGTCGATGTAGTCGGTGCCGAGACGCCGCAGACTGCCCTCCACCGACCGGAACATCGCGCGGCGGCCGTTGCCGGTCTGCAACACCCCGACGCCGTCCGGGCCACCGATGGCGAACTTGGTCGCGACGGTGAACTCCTCACGCCTGCCGTCGAGCAGGCCGCCGACGATCTCCTCGGACTCCCCCACCTGATAGCTGGCGGCGGTGTCGATGAACGTGCCACCCGCATCGGCGAACTTGCCGAAGATCCGCGGGACATCCTCTGGGGTGGCGCCGTAGCCCCACCGCGTGCCGAAGGTGCCCGCACCGAGTGCGAGCGCTGAGACGCGCAAACCTCCCCCCGAGCAGACGCAAAAGTCCGCATAACCCCAGGACGGCCGAGACTTTTGCGTTCCCCTGCTGACGCGTGGGCCCAGCTCGCGGGAAGAGTGAGCTCAGAACTGGAGGGCGGTGAAGCGCCAGTCCAGGACGTGGCGGTCATCGCCGGCGTCGGCTGCCGCGTAGACGAGCGACCGCAGCTTCAACACGCCGCCGCGTCCGTCGGGTAATGGAACGGCGCCGTCGACGTGCAGCTCGCTGTAAAGCGTGTCGCCCTCGTGCACCGGACCGGTGTGATCGCAGGACTCCCAGCCCATCATCATCGCGAGATTCGGCAGCAGGCGGCTGGCCTGCGCGAACGCCAACCCAATCGTGTGGCCGCCGTAGACGAGCCGTTGGCCGCCGACGCGCGAATCATGGTGCGTCGCGGCGATGTTCAACGTCAGCCGGGCCAGCTCGGGAGCGCTGCTGACAACGTCTGCGGTGCTGTGAAGCACCGAACCCGCAAGGCCGGAGTCGAAATGGGTGCTCGGCACCCTGGCTCGGAAGGCGTCGGCGTCCCAGTCGGCGGTCGGATCGGTGCCCAGCCCGGTGTCCGCGCCGATCGCCGACATGTCGTCGGCGTGGCCGGTGTCGGCGGCGCCGTCTCGCAGGGGCAGCATGGCGCAGCGGTGGAAATCGAGCACCAGCCGGCCGATCTGGTCGATCGTCGTCATCCGCAGGGCCGCCAGGCCCGTCGGGGCACGGCCCGGCTTGGACGAGTTCTGCTTCAGCCCAACCACCTCGGTGCGGGTGAACAGGGTGTCGCCGATGACGGGAAACCGGTGAAAGGCGAGGCCCCGGTAGAACAGGTTGGCCTTCACGCGCTGGGTCGCGAGCGTGCTCTGACCGATGGCGACGTCGCAGACCAGTTGCGGATGCGCGAGCGCGCCGGTCGAGCCGGTGACTGCCACCGCGAGATCGGCGTCGAGCGCGAGGCGGAGCCGGTCGCCGATGATCGACTGGTGCACCGCGGCGGCTCCTGCCGTCAGCGTCATCGACGGCGCCCAGTCGAAGACCTGGCCCACCTCGAGATCGTCGAAGTAGGGCCCGCCGGGTTCGTGACCGCGCATCGCCCTAGCTTGCCCTACGAGTACTTCGCGATCAGCTCCTGCTTGTACAACTTGCCGGTGTCGGTCCGGGGCAGCTGCGCCTCGAAGGAGATCGTGCGCGGACATTTGTAGTGCGCCAACCGATCCCGCAACCAGACCAGTAGCTCGTCGGCGAACTCGTCGGTGGCGGCGGCGGGATCGACCGTCTGCACCACGCCCTTGACGCTCTGACCCATCTCGTCGTCGGGGACGCCGAACACGGCGGCGTCCATCACCTTCGGGTGAGTGACGAGCATGTTCTCGGCTTCCTGCGGGTAGATGTTCACCCCGCCGGAGATGATCATGTGGTGGCGCCGGTCGGTGAGATAGAGGTAGCCGTCCTCGTCGAGGTATCCGATGTCGCCGACGGTCTTCCAGCCGTGCTTGTCGCGTGACTTGGCCGTCTTCTCCGGATCATTGAGGTACTCGAAGTCGAAGCCGCCCTCGAAGTAGATCTCCCCCGCCTGCCCCGGCGGCAGTTCGTTGCCGTCCTCGTCGAGGATGTGCAGGGGTGTCATCATCGACCTGCCCACCGAACCCGGATGAGCCAGCCATTCGTCGGCGGTGATGAGCGTCGACCCGATCGCTTCCGAGGACGCGTAATACTCGTCGACGATCGGCCCCCACCAGTCGATCATCTGCTTCTTGATTTCGACCGGGCACGGCGCCGCGGCGTGCATCACCCGTTTCAGGCTGGCCACGTCGTACGAATCACGCACCGACGGAGGTAATTTCATCATCCGGGTGAACATCGCTGGCACGAACTGGCCATGCGTGACGTGGTGGCGCTGGATGGCGGCAAGGCACCCTTCGGCGTCGAACTTGTCCATCACCACCGTCGTGATACCCGCGCCCTGGATCGTCATCGACCACACGGACGGGGCGGTGTGATACAGCGGGGCCGGGCTCAGGTAGATCGCCTCTGGGTCGAGCCAGAAACTCACCAGCCCCGACATCATGCCGGGCGCGTCGGACGGTGGGACGTGCTGCAGCTCGCGCTTGATGCCCTTCGGCCGCCCGGTGGTGCCCGACGAATACTGCAGAAGGTCGCCCTCGATCTCGTCGGCAATGGGGGTATGCGGTTCGTCCGCAACGCATTCGGGGTAGCGGTGCCATCCGTCGATGTGGTCGTCCGCGACGAGTAGCAGTGCGGGCAGCCCGTTCGGCAACTCGGCGTCGAGACCTTCGAGCGTTTTTCGCGTCGCTGCGGATCCGATGATGGCCTTGGTGCTGCTGTTGTCGATGATGTAGGCCGCCTCGGCGGCGGTGAGGTGCGTGTTGATCGGGACGTAGTAGAGGCCGCTGCGGCGCGCCGCCCACATCACCGCGTGGTAGTGCTCGTTGTTCTCCATCAGGATGGCGATCGCGTCGCCCTCGCGCAGACCGTGGCGGCGGAAGAAGTGCGCCAACCTGTTCGCGCGGGCCTCCAGCTCGCCGAATGTGACCGTAACGCCGGACGGATGCATGATGACGGCCGGCTTATCGGGGTGGGCCTCGGCATGCTCGCGAATCTGCATGGCTGAACTCTACGATGCCAGAACTTGACGGGTGTCAAGAGGTTAGAAATCGCAGGTCGGGCCGTCGTTCGTGCATACGATTCGGCTGTGAACGTGGTCGCGCCGTCAGGGGTGGTGACTTTCCTGTTCACCGACATCGAAGGGTCTACGCGCCGCTGGGAGACGGACGCGGACGCGATGCGGACGGCGCTGGCCGCTCATGACGAACTGATGCACGACGTTATCGAGTCGCATGGCGGGTGGCTTTTCAAGCACACCGGCGACGGTATATGCGCGGCGTTCTCGTCGCCGCGGTCTGCCATCGACGCCGCCGCGGCCGCACAGCGGACATTGGAGCTTCCCGTCCGCATGGGTATTGCGACCGGCGAGGCGGAACTGCGCGGCGAGGACTATTTCGGTGCAGTGCTCAATCGGGCGGCGCGGGTGATGGCGGCGGGTCACGGCGGTCAGATTCTGGTCGATGGCGCGACGGCGGAGCTGACGGCGGGGGTCGACCTCGTTGATTTGGGCGCGAGACGGCTTCGCGACATCGTCAGACCGGTCAACCTGTTTCAGGTAGCCGCTGAGGGTCTACGCACCGAGTTCCCCGCACTGAGAACGCTCGATTCGGCGCCGGGCAACCTGCGGCAACCATCGACATCGTTCGTCGGCCGCGAATCCGAGCTGGCCGACGTCTTAGCGATACTCAAGGCACACCGGTTGGTAACGCTCACCGGTGTCGGTGGTGTGGGTAAGACCCGGCTCGCGTTGGAGGCTGCCGCACGTGCGGCGCACGACTTTCCCGACGGCGTCTTCGTCATCGAGTTCGCCGCCATCGGTGATCCCGCGGCCGTGCCGGAGGCTGTCGCGGCCGTGCTCGGCATCATCCAACAGCCGGGAATGAGCCTTGCCGGGAGCATTGCCGCCGCCCTCGAAAATCGCTCGCGGCTCATTGTTTTCGACAATTGCGAGCACGTACTCGACGCCGCTGCCGACATGGCGGACGCGATTCTCGAGCGCTCGAACACAGTGACCATACTGGCCACCAGCCGTGAGGGGCTGCGACTGGCCGACGAGCAACTCTGGCCGGTGCCCTCGTTGGACATCCGCGCAGGTGCAGATTCCAGCGCCGCTGCGCTCTTCATCGATCGCGCGCAAGCGGTGGCACCCTCGGTGACATTTGACCTCGATGATGCAGCGGCGGTGGTGGAGATCTGTCGTCGCGTCGACGGGATTCCGCTGGCCATCGAGTTGGCCGCCTCCCGGCTGGTGTCAATGGCGGTCGCCGAGATACGCGACAGGCTCGATGACCGATTCCGACTGCTGATCGGCTCGCGCCGCGGGCTGGAGCGCCACCAAACGCTGCGTCACGCAGTGCAGTGGTCCTATGACTTGCTCGACGACGACGAGAAGTCTCTGCTCAATCGCTGCTCAGTCTTCACGGGCGGTTTCGACCTGGCCGCGGCTCATGAGATCGCCGGGGCAGGCGACGATTTCGCGACTCTGGATCTTCTCGATGCGCTGGTGCGCAAATCGTTGGTGACGATCGATCGGTCGTCGGGACATACACGATTCTCGATGCTGGAGACGATCCGCGGTTTCGCCGAGGAGCAATTGGTCGCTGAGGGTGCGGCTGACCGCGTGCGTGATGGACATGCCCGGTACTTCGCAGGCCTTCAGTCCGACATCCTCGCGTTGTGGGACGGTCCCCGGCAACGTGAGGCGCACGACTGGTTCGCCGCCGAGTTGCCGAACCTGCGCACCGCATTCCGGTGGGCTGCCGATCACGGCGACATTGATACCGCCGCCGCAGTCGTCGGTTACGCAGCGGTGCTGAGCTATTGGGTGCAGCAGTACGAACCCAGCACATGGGCCGAGGAACTCATCGAGCCGGCAAGGGCTGCCGGCCATCCGAAACTCGCGATGCTGTACCTACTCGCTGCCCAGTGCTACATCGCCGGCCGTAGCGACGACTTCGTCAGGTACACAACGGCCGGACAGGAAGCCATCGAGAGCGGCAGATCCGACGACGTTCCCGTCGTGTACTACACGATCCTCGGCGGCGGATATCTGACGACGATGCCGCCCGAGCAATCCGCCTGCTGGTACCGCAGCCTTCTCGCGCGATACCCGGACGCGGTCGATTACATCGCTCCGAACCTCGTCTTCGCCCTCATTCTCGCCGGCGCCGAGGACGAGGCGAAGGCACTCGCGGAGGAACTCTTGTGCACAGCCCAAGCCGGTGACAATCCCACTGTCCAATGCGGGGCCTTCTACGTGTACGGCTACATGCTCGGCAGAACCGATCCTGTTGCCGCGTACGATCCACTTCGTAGGGCACTCAAAGCCGCTCAGAGCGTGGGCAATCGCCAGATGGAATCGGTTACCGCATTCGATCTCGCTCACATCGCCGCCAGAGTTGACGACACGCCGGCCGCGCTCGACTACATTGCGCTGTCGGTCAATATGTACTACGACTCCGGCAGCTCGTCCTACGTTTCGGGCCCCGTCGGAGTACTCGTCGCGTTGTTGGATGGGGTTCGCGCCTACGAGCAGGCCGCGACGGTCAGCGGATTTTCCGACTTGACGTTGTCGCGGGTCACCTATCCATTGGTCAGCGCGGCACTTTCCCATCTGCGGGAGGTTCTCGGTGACGAGCGATATGAAACCCTTGCTCGTTCCGGCGCAACGATGACCAACGCGGCAATGGCCCGCTACGCGCTCGAGCAGATCGACTTGGCGCGTGCACAACTCGCGGCGACGGGGTCGTCGTGAGCGTTCTCACATTCCTGTTCACCGACATCGAGGGGTCGACCCGGCGGTGGGACGCCGACGCGGACTCGATGCGGACAGCGCTCGCCACCCACGATAAGCTGATGCGAAAAATCGTTGAGGCACACGACGGTCGAATGTTCAAGCACACCGGCGACGGGGTGTGCGCGGCATTCGATTCGCCACGGGCCGCCGTCGACGCCGCCGTGGACGCGCAGCGGGCCCTGGAACTTCCAGTTCGGATGGGCATTGCCACCGGCGAGGGTGACGTGCAGGGCGACGACTACTTCGGTGCAGTGCTGAACAAAACCGCGCGAATCATGGCTGCGGGCCACGGCGGCCAAATCCTGCTCGACGGTGCGACAGCGGAACTGGTGTCGGGCTCCGACCTCGTTTTCCTTGGTGCCAGACGGCTGCGCGATATCACCAAGCTGGTCAACATCTTTCAGGTCTGCGCCGAAGGGCTACGCTCCGAATTCGCGCCCCTGCGGACTCTCGATTCCACCATCGGGAATCTGAGACTGCCGAGTTCGAGCTTCGTCGGCCGCGAATCGGAGCTTGCAGATATCACGACGGCACTGAGGACTCACCGGATGGTCACGCTGACCGGCGTGGGCGGCGTCGGCAAGACGCGGCTGGCGCTGGAGGTGGCCTCACGGTGCCGAGGGGATTTCCCAGACGGCGTGTTCGTGATGGAACTTGCCGCAATTGGCGATCCAGCCGCTGTACCCGAAGGCGTAGCGGCGGTTCTCGGCACCACCCAACAGCCCGGAATGACGGTAACCGACAGCGTCGCTACCTCACTCGAAGGCCGTCGCCGGCTCTTGGTGTTCGACAACTGCGAACATCTGCTGGACGCGGCCGCCGACCTCATCGCCGCCGTGCTTGCCGGGTCCGGCACCGTAAAGGTCCTTGCCACCAGTCGCGAAGGACTTCGACTCAACGACGAACAGCTTTGGGCAGTGCCCTCACTCGAGATCAAATCGAGTGCCACAACGCTGTTCGCCGAGCGTGCCTCTGCAGTGGCACCAGCGGTGTCGATCGACAGGGATGCCGAGTCTGTCGCAGAGATCTGCCGACGGGTCGATGGCATACCGCTCGCCATCGAATTGGCGGCATCACGATTGCTCTCGATGAGCGTCACCGAGGTACGCGATCATCTTGACGACCGGTTCCGACTTCTGGTCGGCTCGCGCCGTGGATTGGAGCGACACCAGACGCTGCGACAGGCCGTGCAGTGGTCGTATGACCTACTTGATGACGACGAGAAGGTGATGCTCATCCGGTGCTCGGTCTTCGCGGGAGGTTTCGATCTTACTGCCGCGCAGATAGTTTCACGGTTCGGCGATGACTTCGCAGCGCTGGACCTTCTTGATTCGCTGGTTCGGAAGTCTCTGGTGGTAGCCGACCAATCCAGCGGACGCACTCAGTTTTCGATGCTCGAGACCATCCGCCAGTTCGCCGAAGAACAGCTTGTGCAAAGCGGTGAAGCGGACGATGCGCGCGACGCACACGCGACGTACTTCGCCGGACGCGAAACCGATGTGCTTGCTCTGTGGGATGGCCCCCGTCAACGCGACGCATACGATTGGTTCACTCTCGAACTCGCAAATCTGCGAACCGCATTCAGGTGGGCCGCCGACAACGATGACCTCGATACAGCAAGCACCATCGCCACGTTCGCGGCCTTTCTGGGTGACCTCGTCGAGCAGTATGAGCCGATCGGCTGGACCGAGGAGCTCATCGAGCCCGCGCGATCAGTTGGTCACCGCCGGCTAACACTTCTCTACAAACTTGCCTCGCAGTGTTATGCGACTGGCCGGCTCGATGACGCGCTCCGCTATGCCGATGAGAGCCTAGCCGTTGTCGACCCCGGGCAATCCAGTCACCTTCCATACGAGACGGAATACTTCCTCGGCGGGGTGTACATAACGCTCGGCCGACCAGACCGATGGCTCGAGTTGTGCCGCAAAGTAATTACGAACAGCGCGACCATTCATACCTCTACCCGCGTATGTCTGGTTTTGGCATTGAGCACTGCTGGTGCACGTGACGAGGCGATCGCGGAGTCGGCGGATTTCCCCGCGATCGCCGACGCCACAGACAATCCGAATCTGGCAAGCAACCTACTACTCGCATACGGACTCGCCCGCCACGAAGACGATCCGGATGCGTCATACGAGGCTCATCGAAGGGGCATGACAATCGCCCGGGAAAGTGGCAACCGGCAACTCGAGTCGTACCACGCGGGAAACGTGTCGTGGCTCGCCGACATTCATGGCAGACCAATGGAGGCGCTCGACAACGCCACCGTTGCTCTCACTCGCTTCTACAACACCGGCCACTACTCCGTCATGCCGAGCGCGCTGGCGGTTGTCGCCTCGATCCTGGACCGGTTGGAACGCTACGAACCCGCGGCGACGCTCAGTGTGCCCGCGTCGACCCCGTTCTCCGGCGCGACGTATCCCGAGATCCATCAGACCGTCGCCCATCTGCGTGACGTTCTCGGCGACGACGCCTACGGACAACTCGCGCGGAAAGGCGCATCGATGTCCAATGCGGTTTTGGCAGCCTACGCGCTCGGACAAATCGATGCCGCCCGCGCCCATCTCGGGCAAGCTGAACCGGGCTAGCCGGCGGCGAATACTCACCCGGGGCACAACGAGCGTGCGTGTATTACCGAAATGCCGCGGCGTGTTGCATGCACACACGCACGCTCGCGGTTAGTCGGCTTCGGCCAAGCGGTGCTTGAGGGCGTCGAACTCGTCCTTGATGCCGGTCGGAAGCTTCTCACCGACGAACTCGAACCACTCCTCGATCTCCGGGAGCTCCTTGCGCCACTCATCGGCGTTGACGGCCAACGCGGCGTCCACGTCTGCGGCGTCGACGTCCAGGCCCTCGAGGTCGAGATCCTCGGCGGTCGGCACCGTGCCGATCGGCGTGGTCCTACCGTTGGCCCGCTCCTCGATCCGGTCGATGATCCACTTCATCACGCGGCTGTTCTCGCCGAAGCCGGGCCACAGGAAGCGCCCGCCCTCGCCGCGGCGGAACCAGTTGACGAAGAAGATCTTCGGCATCTTGGACTCGTCGGACTTCTTGCCGATGTCGATCCAGTGGGCGAAGTAGTCGCCGACGTTGTAGCCGAGGAACGGCAGCATCGCCATCGGGTCGCGGCGCACGGTGCCGACCTTGCCCTCGGCGGCCGCGGTCTGCTCGCTGCCCATGGTCGCGCCGATGAACACGCCGTGCTTCCAGTCGCGGGCCTGCGTCACCAGCGGCACCGTTGTCTTGCGACGGGCGCCGAACAGGATCGCCGAGATCGGCACACCCTGCGGGTCATCCCACTCGGACGCCAGAGTGGGGCACTGCGACATCGGGGTGCAGTACCGCGAATTGGGATGGGCGGCCTTGCTTTCCGTCTCCCGCAGGATCCAGTCGTTGCCCTTCCAGTCGATGAGGTGGTCGGGCTCTCCTTCCAGACCCTCCCACCACACGTCGTTGTCGTCGGTCAGCGCGACGTTGGTGAAGACGGTGTTGCCCGCAGAGATGGTCTTCATGGCGTTCGGGTTCGACGACCAGTTGGTGCCTGGTGCGACGCCGAAGAAGCCGAACTCCGGGTTGACGGCATACAGCCTGCCGTCCTTGCCGAACCGCATCCAGGCGATGTCGTCGCCGACGGTCTCGGCGCGCCAGCCCGGAATCGTCGGCTGCAGCATCGCGAGGTTGGTCTTGCCGCACGCCGACGGGAACGCCGCGGCGATGAAGTACGACTTGTTCTCCGGCGAGATCAGCTTGAGGATCAGCATGTGCTCGGCGAGCCAGCCCTCGTCGTGCGCCATCGCCGATGCGATCCGCAGCGAGTAGCACTTCTTGCCGAGCAGCGCGTTGCCGCCGTAGCCCGAGCCGTAGCTCCAGATCTCGCGGGACTCGGGGAAGTGGCTGATGTACTTGGTGTCGTTGCAGGGCCAGGGCACGTCCTTCTGGCCCGGCTCCAGCGGAGCGCCGATCGAGTGCAGCGCCTTGACGAAGAAACCGTCGTCGCCCATCTTGTCCAGCGCGGCCTTGCCCATCCGGGTCATGGTCCGCATCGAAACGACGACGTATTCGGAATCGGTGACCTCGACCCCCAGCTTGGGATCTTCGGCACCGAGCGGGCCCATGCAGAATGGCACCACGTACATGGTGCGGCCGCGCATGCACCCCCGGTACAGGTCGGTCATGATGCCGCGCATCTCGGCCGGGTCCATCCAGTTGTTGGTCGGACCGGCGTCGATTTCCTTCTCGGTACATATGAAGGTGCGCGACTCCACGCGCGCCACGTCGGACGGATCAGAGAGCGCCAGGTACGAGTTCGGCTTCTTCTTCTGGTCGAGCTTGTGGAAGGTGCCTGCCGCCTCGAGCTGTTCGCAGAGCCGCGCGTTCTCCTCATCGGAGCCGTCGGCCCACACCACCCGATCGGGCTGAGTCAGCTCCGCGACCTCCTGGACCCAGGCAAGTAGTCCTTTGTGCTTAGTCGGTGCGGTGTCCAGACCGGGAATGGTCGCTGACGTCATCAAAATCTCCTGCGTAGGTTTTGTCTGCCGGGACACGACTCGAACGCGTCACCGGTACTTATCGCCCTCTTATAGAGGTTAACGCGGGTGACATACCCGTGGTTAATCGGATCTATGTCCGATCACTCACAGGAACGATTCAGTAAGCCCAGCTCGGCCGCTGCCGATCAGTTCTGCGGCTCTCCCGCCAACTCCGCCCGCACGGTATCGAGCGCCTTCTGCAGCGGCGGCAGCCTGCGATCCCGCAGCGCAGCAGCCCGCGCGGTGGCGACCGCGTGCTCGCGGAGCTCGGCGTCGATCTCCCCGACCTGGGCCGCGGCCGTCTCGGCGTCGGCTTCGTCACGCCTGGCCACATCGGCTGTGAGCTCTGATTCTGCCGTCAACACCCTGGTGGCAACGCGTTCCTCGACCACCGCCTGTAGCAGGCCGATCACCACGCCGACCCACCGATCCAGCATCGCGCGGTCGCTGAGCAGTCCGCGCATGCCGACGACCCACACGGTCAACACCAGCCCGATGACCCCGCCGACGGCAATCCCGGCGATCGTGAGGCCCGGAGCAAGGCCTGCGAAGAGTCGGCTGACCCCGAGCGCAATGCCGAGGCCGAAGCCGGCGCCGAGCACCATCATCAGCCGCGTCTCCAGCCTGCGGGACTTCAGGGGCGGCGACGCCAACACCGGTGGCGCGGGGGTCGGCGGTACCTCGGGCGGGGTGAGACCAAGCTCGGTCGCCATGTCGGCAAGGTGCTTTGTGGCGCCCGCCTCCACCTCGCCGACCACCTCGTCGACCCGGGTGCGGACGTAGCTCTCGAACTCCGGCATTCGACGGCGGGTCATCGATGACGCATCCTCTTGCAGTTCGGCCCGCACCGACGTGCACCGGTTGCGGGCGAAATACGCCAGCTGCACCCGGGCCTGCTGGATCTGGCTGCGCAGCGCAACCGTGCGCTCGGACTTCGACATCCGGCGCTCGCGCAGGACGCCGTCCCGCCTTTCCCGCAACGAGCCGACACGCGCCCGACGGTCGTCGCCCGCGCCATCCTTGTCGTGCCGCGAGATCACCGTCTGCAGCCGAGATTCCCACGTCCGCAACCTGTTTCGGCGCTTCATATCGGCGTCGTCGAGACGGGTTCGCAGCAGATCGACGAGCTCGTCGATGTTCGGTTCGCCGAGATCGGGTGACGCGGAGACGCCCACCCAGGCCACGTCCCGGTACCGCGGCGCATGGGCGGCGAGCCGGGAACGATTCTCGGCGAGCACATCACGCCAATCGCGGTGCACATCGATCTTCGACACCGCGCCGATCACGAGGTCGGTGTGCTGGGCAGCGAGATCGATTAGCGCGCAATCGGATTCGGCGATTGGAGTGACTGCGGAGACGACGAACACCACCGCGGCCGGCGCTTCCGCGGCGGCGATCTCCTCGGCTTCGACGAATTCGTGGTCGGCCAGCCGGTCCCGCAATGCGGCGATCAACCCTGTCGAACCGGCCAGCCACGGCCCGGTGACGAGCACGACGTCGCGGCTCTCCACTCCCGGTGAACTGAGCCCGGGATCAACCCCGGCCACCAGTGCATCCACCGCGCCGATCGGGTCGCCACCCTGGTCGACGTCGGTCACCGCGCCTCCGAGCGGGACCGCGTCCGTTGCAACAGCGTCAGCGACCCGCGGCAGATGTCGGCCCCGCAGCTGCGATGGAGCTGATTCACAGGCCCGCGGCTGTACCGATGCCAGTGCTGCGCGCGACGCAGGTGTGCCGACGGTTCGTCTGCGGGATCGACCGAAAGCCCGGCGGCCTCCACCACGTCGACGGCGACCGCCATCACGGCGACGACAACATCGTCGCCGCAGAGAAATTCGTCCACGTCGGGCCGGCCCCCTGCGGCGACTGTGCGCAACTCGGCGAGCGCCGAGCGCACCCTGCGATAACGCATCTCGGCTCCGGCAAGCGCGACGTGTGCGACAACACGGTCGACCTGGCTGAGGCGCCGCAACACTGCGGGCAGGGCAGCGCCGTCGGCGCCGTGTCGCAGCGCGAGTACCCCGTGAGCGATGCCGAAGAGGTCGATCGTGTCCAGCAGGCGCGCACGCACGTCGGGCGGCAGGCTGTGTTGGCCCGACAAGAAGCCGTCGGTCGAGGTCAGGTCGGCGCGTTCGGCGGTCAGCACGCGCAGAGCTCCGATCAGTTCGTCGTCCAACCGCGCGGACGCCAGCAGGGCCACCATCGGGACGGTCGGAGCACCGGTCAGCGCCTGATACTGGGCGGCGCGACGGCCGGCCACGGCGATCGGGCCGCCCGCTCCGAATCCGGACAGGTCCGCCTTGTTGAGCACGACGAGCGTCGGGCACCGCGGACGTGTGCCTGCGCCGAGCATCTCCAGGTCCTCTGGCTTGGGCGCCTCGGCCACGACGATCACATCCACATCGACCGCCGTATCGCCGTCGACGACAGTCAGGCCGGCGCCGGCGAGTGCAGCAGCGACGGTGCCGCGGCCCACCCCGTCTCGCCCCCGGACCGCAATCCGCAAGGGACCGTCGACGTCCGCGATGAGCGCCGCTATCCGCGCATCTCCGGTCCGTTCAGCGAACCGTGTCAGCTCGTTGGTGAAAATCTGGTGGCCTTTCCTGGTCGCCGTTTCGCTCACGCGTATGCCTCGCTATCCCCCACTCCGGATTTTGACACCGGCCCCCAACGCAAATGGTGGCATCTCCCGGCACCCCGCGCGACCGCTTGTTTTCGGGCCTGTCCTGGCGCCGCGGATACCAGCGCAAGGCAACTGTTGGGTATCAATCTGCACCACAATGCGGGTCCATCGGTGTTGATAAGCGACCATGGACAGATGCATTCGCACGGCCGGGGTCCCGGCATGCCGTCGACCGAGAGGCGGCGATGACCCGACCCGAAACGGCGTCGCATCTGCATCCCCGGGTCACCAGCTACAGGTCCCGGCGATCCTCTGTTTCCACCGGGCAGCAGCAGACGTGGGACCGGCTCTGGCCCGAGGTGGGCATGCACGCCCGCTCCCCTGAGGGGCCCGCCGGGCTGCTCGACCCGCAGGCGTGGTTCGGACGGTCCGCGCCCGTGGTGCTGGAGATCGGCAGCGGGACCGGCACGTCGACGCTGGCCATGGCCAAGGCCGAACCGCACATCGACGTGGTGGCGGTCGAGGTCTACCGGCGCGGCCTCGCCCAGTTGCTCCGCGCGATCGAGCGCGAAGGGGTCACCAACATCCGCTTGGTCCGCGGTGACGGTGTCGACGTGCTGGAGCACATGTTCGGCCCGGACTCGCTGACCGGGGTCCGGGTGTTCTTCCCCGACCCGTGGCCCAAGTCGCGCCACCACAAGCGCAGGCTGCTACAGCCCGACACCCTCGCGCTGATCGCAGACCGGCTGCGGCCCGGCGGCGTGCTGCACGCCGCGACCGACCACGCGGGCTACGCCGAACAGATCGCCGAGTGCGGCGACGCAGAGCCCCGGCTGCGCCGTGTCACCGCCGACGCAGCGCTACCCATCTCGGTGGCGCGCCCGACGACGAAGTACGAGACGAAGGCGCGAGACACGGGCAGCGCGGTCGCGGAACTGCTCTGGGAGAAGCCGCCGCGATGAACGCGTGCGCGAACGGCGGAGGACTGCGATGAGCATCACAGAAGAGATGATCGAGGCGCCGCAACTGGCGCCCGGAACGAGCCGCGTTCTGTTGGTCTGGGACGCGCCGAACCTCGACATGGGCCTGGGCTCCATCCTCGGTGGCAGGCCCACCGCCGCGCACCGGCCGCGTTTCGACGCCCTGGGCCGCTGGCTGCTGGCCCGCACCGCCGATCTGTCCGCCGGGCAGGACGACGTGTCGCTGGAGCCCGAGGCGACCGTATTCACCAATATCGCTCCTGGCAGCGCCGACGTGGTCAGACCGTGGGTGGAGGCGCTGCGAAACGTGGGGTTCGCGGTCTTCGCCAAGCCGAAGGTCGACGAAGACAGCGACGTCGACGTCGACATGCTCAACCACATCGAACTTCGCCGGGCGGACGGCCTGGCCGGCCTGCTGGTGGCGTCGGCGGACGGGCAGGCGTTCCGCCAGCCATTGGAGGAGATCGCCCGAGCGGGTACGCCAGTTCAGGTGCTCGGATTTCGCGAACATGCGAGTTGGGCGCTAGCCTCGGATACTTTGGAGTTTGTCGACCTGGAAGACATCCCCGGCGTCTTCCGGGAACCGCTACCGCGGATCGGCCTGGACTCGCTGCCCGAGCAAGGGGCTTGGCTGCAGCCTTTCCGGCCGCTGTCCTCGCTACTGACGTCGCGTGTGAACAATTGAACGGCGCGCAGCGCTTAGAGATTTTGTGAGTTAGGAGCTTAGGTGTTCGCCTGGTGGGGCCGAACGGTCTACCGCTACCGATACATCGTGATCGGTGTGATGGTCGCACTGTGCCTTGGTGGCGGTATCTACGGCATCAGCCTCGGCCAGCACGTCACCCAGAGCGGTTTCTACGACGAGGGCAGCCAGTCCGTCCACGCCTCGGTGGTCGCCGACAAGACCTACGGCCGCGACACCTCGGGCCACATCATCGGGATCTACACCGCTCCTGAGGGCAAGACGGTCGACGACCCGGCCTTCCAGAAGAAGATCCTGGACAACCTCGCGCAGGTCGAAAAGGACCACCCCGACCAGGTCCTCCGCTCGATCGGCTATTTCAAGAGCCCGGACGTGCTCAAGAACATGGCCGACGCGGACAAACAGCACGCGTTCATGTCGATCCAGCTCAAGGGCGACAACGACGACGCGATCCTGAGCAACTACAACAAGCACGTCGGCAAGGACGGCAAGACCGTCAAAGAGGCGCTGAACATCCCCGGCGTAGACGTCAAGCAGGCCGGCCTGCAGCCGCTGGCGAGCGAGTTGACGGGCACCATCGGCGAAGACCAGCAGCGCGGTGAGCTGCTTGGCGTGCCGTTGGTCATGGTCGTGCTGTTCTTCGTGTTCGGCGGCGTGATCGCGGCCAGCCTGCCGATGATCGTCGGCGGCCTGACCATCGCCGGATCCCTTGGCATCATCCGCCTGCTGGCCGACTTCATCCCGGTGCACTTCTTCGCCCAACCGGTGGTGACGCTGGTCGGGCTCGGTATCGCGATCGACTTCGGGCTCTACATCGTCAGCCGGTTCCGGGAGGAGATCGCGGAGGGCTACGACACCGAGGCGGCTCTCCGTCGAACGATGATGACGTCGGGTCGCACGGTGACGTTCTCCGCGGTGATCATCGTTGCGTCGGCGGTTCCGCTACTGCTGTTCCCGCAGACGTTCCTGAAGTCCATCACGTACGCGATCATCGCCACGGTCGTGCTGTCTGCGCTCCTGTCCATCACAGTGCTCGCCGGCGCGCTGGCCATCGTGGGACCCAATATCGACGCTCTCGGCGTGCGGACGCTGCTGCGGGTGCCGTTCCTGCGGAACTGGACGTTCTCCCGGCGGATCATCGACTGGTTCGCCGAGAAGACCCAGAAGACCAAGACCCGCGAAGAGGTCGAGAAGGGCTTCTGGGGCAAGCTCGTCAACCGAGTCATGAAGCGGCCCATCGCTTTCGCCGCGCCGATCATCATCGTGATGATCCTGCTGATCATTCCGCTTGGTCAGCTCTCCCTCGGCGGCATCAGCGAGAAGTACCTGCCGCCGGACAACGGCGTGCGCCAGGCGCAGGAGCAGTTCGACAAGACCTTCCCCGGGTTCCGCACCGAACCGCTGACGTTGGTGATGGAAAGTGACAAAGGCCAACCGGTCACCGATGCCCAGATCGCCGAGGTGCGCAACAAGGCGATGCAGATCTCGGGCTTCATCGATGCCAACAACGACCCGTCGAAGATGTGGCAGGAACGCTCCTACCTCGACGGCGCGTCCAAAGACCCGTCTGTCCGCGTGATCCAGAACGGTCTGGAGAACCGCAACGACGCCGCCAAGAAGATCGAGGAACTCCGGGCGATAGCCTCGCCGCACGGGATCTCGATGTCGGTTGGCGGTACGCCGGCGCTGGAGCAGGACAGTATCCACAGCCTGTTCGCCAAGCTGCCGATGATGGTCGCCCTGCTCATCGTCACGACCACGATCCTGATGTTCCTGGCGTTCGGTTCGGTGGTGCTGCCGATCAAGGCGGCCGTGATGAGCGCGCTCACGCTCGGGTCCACGATGGGCGTGTTGACGTGGATGTTCGTCGACGGTCACGGCGCCAGCCTGATGAATTACACGCCGCAGCCGCTGATGGCGCCGATGATCGGCATGATCATCGCGATCATCTGGGGTCTGTCGACCGACTACGAGGTGTTCCTGGTGTCCCGCATGGTGGAGGCCCGCGAGCGCGGCATGTCCACCGCGGAGGCCATCCGGATCGGCACCGCCACCACCGGTCGGCTGATCACCGGCGCCGCGCTGATCCTGGCCGTCGTCGCGGGCGCCTTCGCGTTCTCCGACCTGGTGATGATGAAGTACCTTGCGTTCGGCCTGCTGATCGCATTGCTGTTGGACGCCACCGTGATTCGTATGTTCCTGGTGCCCGCCGTGATGAAACTGCTCGGCGACGACTGCTGGTGGGCGCCGAAGTGGATGAAGCGCCTTCAGGAGCGCCTTGGCCTCGGCGAGACCGAACTGCCCGACGAGCGCAAGCGCCCCGCCGCTCGCGACGAGGAGCTTGTCGCCGCAGGCGCGCCGGTGCCTCCGCGGCCGCTGCCGCATGACCCAACCCATCCGGCCGCCGAGGGCTCGTCACGGCCCGGCGCCGCGACCACCCGGATCCAGGCGGCGCCTGCCCGCACGAACGGCCCGTCTGTCGCGGGCACCACGCGGATGCCCACACAGCGGCCCGCAGCCCCGACGGGTGAGCCCGCGACCACCCGCCTGCCTGCGGCCGCCAACAACAAGAAGCCGCGCACGCCGGTGAGCAACGCGAACGGACCGGCCCCCCTCACGAGGCGCGCAGCGCCGCCGCCGGTACGCGAAGATCGCGAGATCGAGTCGTGGCTCGGCGAATTACGCGGCAACGGCCCGACACCGCCGCCTGCTCGGCCCCGGCCACAGCCCCAAGAGGGTGCCGAACCGACGACCGCGATCCCGACGCAGCGCCGCGCGCGGGGGGCGGATCCGGAAACGGAGAAACTCAACGCCCAGCCCGAGGAAGAGCCGCGGCGCCGCGGCGGGGTCAGCGCGCAAGAGCTGTTGCGCCGCGAAGGCCGCGGGACTTGATCCCGGGTCGTACTAGTCCATATCCGTCGCCGGTTCGAGGTCGTCGGCCTCGGCCTCGATGACCTTGCCGGAGTCGGCCTCCTGGGCCTCCAACTCGGCCTCGGGTTCGCTGGCCATCAGCACCCGTATCGCGCTGTTGAGGAACGCGACCGTCGGCACGGCCAGCAGCGCCCCGACGATGCCTGCGAGCACACTGCCCGCGGCGATCGCCAACACCACTCCCAGGGGGTGGACCGAAACCGCTCGCCCCATCACCAGCGGCTGCAGCACGTGGCCCTCCAACTGCTGCACGGCGATGATGAGCGCCAGCGTGATCAGCGCATAGGCGAAGCCCTTCGCGATCAATGCGACGATGACGGCGAGGAACCCGGCCACCACCGCACCGACCAGTGGGATGAACGCGCCGAGAAACACCAGTGACGCCAACGGCAGGGCCAGCGGCACACCCATGATGGCCAGCCCGGTCCCGATGCCGCCCGCGTCCACCAACGCGACGAGGAACGTCGCGCGCACGTAGCCGATCAGCGACCCGAATCCGGCCCGGCCCGCATCGCGCACTCGGTCCCGGACGTTCGTGGGAAAGATCCTCGTGACGAATTGCCAGATGTTGCGGCCGCCGTGCAGGAAGAAGATCAGGGTGAACAACGTCAGCAGGGCGCCTGTGACGATTTCTGTGACGGTGGCCGCCGTCGACAGCGCACCGCTGGTCAGCTTCTCCTGGTTGTTGCGCATCGCCTGGATGGCCGAGTTGCCCGCGTTGGTGATCTGGTCCTTGCTGAGATGCGCAGGGCCCTCGATGAGCCATGTGCGGGCGCTCTCGATGGAATGAGTGACCTGTTCGACCAGTCCCGGCAGGCCGGTGACGAACTGGCTGACGACGAACGTCAGCATGCCGCCGACGATCGCGACGCCGGTCAGCAGCACAAGCGCCACGGCGCCACCGCGCGGCGCACCGCGGCGGTCCAGAAAGTCGACCGCGGGAATCATCAGGGCGGTCACCATCAACGCCAGTGCCACCGGCACCACGATGACCTCGAGCCGTCTGATCACCCACAGAAGCACGACCGCAAACGCGACGATCGCCAGAAGCCGCCACGCCCACGCCGCGGCTTTGTGGATGAGGGGCGGGACCGCCTCGTCGTGAACAGAACTCAGGGCGGCCATGCCGACAGCGTAACCGCGGGTCGGAAGCCCAAACCTTTACCCTGTAGAGCGTGTCCCACGATGCGGCGGCAAACGACGCCCGCAGCCAGGAGGGAACCAGCCGCGGCAAGTACTGGTGGCTGCGATGGCTGATCATCGGCATCGCAGTGGTGGTGCTGACCGTCGAGGTGGCGCTGGTCTGGGATCAGCTGGCCAAGGCCTTCCACAGCTTGTACGCCGCCAAATGGCTGTGGGTGCTGGCCGCGATCGGTGCCGCGCTCGCCTCGATGCACAGCTTCGCCCAGATTCAGCGGACGCTGCTGAAGTCCGCGGGTGTGGAAGTCAAGCAGTTGCGCTCGGAGGCCGCCTTCTACGCCGGCAACGCGCTGTCCACGACTATGCCGGGCGGCCCCGTGCTTTCAGCCACATTCATCTACCGCCAGCAGCGGATGTGGGGCGCATCGCCGGTTGTGGCGTCGTGGCAGCTGGTCATGTCCGGGGTGCTGCAAGCGGTCGGCCTCGCCCTCTTGGGCCTGGGCGGCGCGTTCCTGCTCGGCGCATCCAAAAACCCACTGTCCCTTATCTTTACGCTCGGCGGCTTTGTCGCCCTGCTGTTGCTTGCGCAAGCGGTGGCGTCGCGGCCTGACCTCATCGACGGCATCGGGGTCAAGGTCCTGTCCTGGGCCAACAAGTTGCGAGGCAAGCCCGCCGAGACCGGTGTGGACACCTGGCGCGAACACCTCGACCAACTGGAGTCGGTCAGCCTCAGCCGACGCGACCTCTCGATCGCGTTCAGCTGGTCGCTGTTCAACTGGATCGCCGACGTCGCGTGCCTGGCGTTCGCCGCCTACGCGGCAGGCGGCAAGGCCTCACTGGCCGGGCTGACGGTCGCCTATGCCGCGGCGCGCGCCGTGGGGACGATCCCGCTGATGCCCGGCGGCCTGCTCGTCGTCGAGGCGGTGCTGGTGCCCGGCCTGGTGTCCAGCGGCATGACACTGGCCACCGCCATCTCGGCGATGCTGATCTACCGGCTGATCAGCTGGATCTTCATCGCCGCGATCGGCTGGGTGGTGTTCTTCTTCGTGTTCCGCACCGAGAATGACATCGACCCGGACGCTGCGCTCGACGACGTCGATCAGCCCCAGACGGCGTCCGACGCCGAACCCGAACATGACTCGTAGGACCCGCATGCCGTCGAGGACCCGCACCGCCGCTGCAGTTCTCGGCACGCTCGCCCTCACGGTCGCCTCGTGTTCATCGACAACCGGCGGCGATCAGAATTCAGCGCAATCAACCACTGCCACAACGACTTCAGCGCTGCCAGAGGTTCCGATCGCTGCGACGCCGGTGCTTGCGAACGTCATCAGCCCACCGATTCCCATGCCTGCCACCGACGGCAAGACCCATCTCGCGTACGAGCTGCAGCTGACGAACACGCTCGACCAAGAGGTCACGTTGACGTCGGTGGCCGTCCACGCAGGCGACCAGACATTGCTGACCCTGGCCGGTGACAGGCTCGGCCACTGGACCCGGGTGCTCGGCACGCCGACGCCGACAACGAAATTGGGGCCGGGCCAAGGCGGAGCGATCTGGCTCGACGTCGCTCTGGACAAGTCCGCGGCCATCCCGAAGGACGTGGTGCATACCGTCAGCATCACGATCCCGAAGCCGACGCCGCCATTGTTCCCCGCCGTGATGGACGAGAAGGTCGCGCCGGTAACCGTTCAGACCCGCAAGCCGGTCGTCATCGCGCCACCGCTGGACGGCCCGGGCTGGGTGGACGGCGGCGGTTGTTGCGGCATGAGCGCACACCGCAATGCGCTCAACCCCATCAGCGGAAAGCTTTGGGCAGCCGAACGGTTCGCCATCGACTACCTCCAGCTGCAGCCCACCGGGGTGCTCTTCACCGGAGACCCGCACAACCTCGACAGCTACCGATACTTCGGTGCGGACATCCACGCGGTCGCTGACGGGCCCGTCATGGCGGTGATCGACGGCCTGCCCGAGCAGGTTCCCACCGAGACCCCGACCGGCCTGAGACTCGAGGAGTACGGCGGCAACCACATCGTGCAGGACATCGGCGACGGCAACTACGCGTTCTACGCGCACCTCAAGACCGGCGGTCCGAAGGTCAAGGTCGGCGACCAATTGACCACCGGGCAGGTCATCGGGACAGTCGGCAACACGGGCAATTCTGATTTGCCGCACCTGCATTTCCATGTGATGAGCACCCCGGATCCGCTGCGATCCGACGGGCTGCCGTTCGTGTTCAAGTCGTTCCGCCTCGATTCCCGCATCGCGTCGACCGACGACGTCGAAGAGATCGTCACGGCGGGCAAACCCGCGCCGATGGAGCCCGGATTCACCGCTCGCGACGAAACCGGCGTCAGCCCACTTGATGGCGACGTGATGACCTATGCGGCGAAGTAGCGCGGCCGCCGCCCTCGCCGACATCGTCGGCGTGCTGGTGTTCTGCGTTATCGGACGGCGCAGCCACGCCGAAGGACTGACGGTCGCCGGCCTCGCCGAGACGGCCTGGCCGTTTCTCGTGGGTACCGCGGTCGGCTGGCTGCTGAGCCGGGCGTGGCGCAGGCCGGCCGCCATCGTTCCCAGCGGAGTGGTGGTCTGGGTGTGCACCGTCGCCGTCGGAATGCTGTTGCGTAAGGCCACATCCGCGGGTGTCGCGGTCAGCTTCGTCATCGTGGCGTCGGCCGCCACCGCGGTGCTACTACTCGGATGGCGGGTACTGGTCGCGAGCCTGCGGGGCCGGGCGATCAGTCCCGATCCGTCGAATCCTTCGGCGGCTCAGAGGAAGTCGACAGAGTAAGGGTGGCCCGCAGCCCGCCGAGCGGGCTGTCCGACAGCACGATGTCCCCGCCGTGCAGCGCGGCCTGCTGAGCGACAAGCGCCAAGCCGAGCCCTGAACCTCCAGACGCGGCGGTGCTTCCGCGCGCGAAGCGGCCGAGCACATTGCTGCGCTCGTCGGCGGGCAGCCCACGTCCGTTGTCGTCGACGGTGATGGTGATCATGTGGGCCAACCGCTGCCCTGCCAGCACGACCCTGGTCGCCGGCCCATGGGTGACGGCGTTGCGCACCAGGTTGTCCACCGCCAGCCGCAGGCCGTCCGGCCAGCCCCAGATCGTGCCGAGATCATCGTCGGCCTCCACCACGACCTCCACAGCGCCGCCCGGTCGCATGTTCTCGCGCGACACCCGGTCGAGCAGATCGGTGACGTCGACGAGCTCGCGGTCCTCGGCCTGCGCGAGCTCACCGGAGGCGAGTTGGCCGAGTGCGGTGATGATCGCCTCGACGCGGCGCTGCGACCGGAACAGGTCGTTGACCACCTCGGCGCGCTCCTCCGGAGGCAGGTCGTGAATGCGCAGCGTGTCGATGTCGGCGCGCATCGCGGTCAGCGGGGTGCGCAGTTCATGTGCGGCGTTCGCGGCGAAATCCTGAGCGGCCTGCAGCGAGTTGGTGGTCGCCTGTTGCGCTGCGGCCAATCGGCTCAGCATGCCCCTCATCGCCTCGGACAGCTCCTCGGCCTCCCGGACGCCGTGCACCTCCGGCATCTCGTCGGTGCCCTTACCCAGCCTGCGGGTGTGTTCGGTCAACCTGCGCAGAGGCCGGATGGCGGGCCCTGCGAGAATCCACCCCACGCCCGCGGCGATCAACACCGTCACCACACCCACCGCCGTATAGGACGGTATGCGTGCCCGGTTCAACAGGATGCTGTCGGCACGAATGCCAACCGAAACCAGCACGCCCCCTTGCTGTTCCACCGGTATCGTGCGGACGCGATAGTCGATGCCGTTGACTTCGACGGTCGCCGTCCCGGGATCGAGGCGGGGCAGCTGCAGCCCGCGCTGAAAGACGAGCTGGCCGGTGTTGCGCATCCGCCCCGTCGTCAGAACCCCACGCCGCGGATCCGACAGCTGGTCGGGATACATGCTGGCGTCGATGATCGAGTCCAGCCGCCGATCCAGCTGGACCGCATCATTGTTGGCGAGCACCAGCGACGTCAGGATCGTGAACACCGCGACGACAGCGGCAGCGGCGGCCGCGGCGGCCAGGGCCACCCTGGTGCGTAGCGAGACGGACCGAATCGAAAACGAGAAGCGCACTCAGTGCTCGTCTCTGCGTGGCATGCCCGACTTCACTACGCTTCGTCTCGCAGCACGTACCCGATTCCGCGCACCGTTTGGATGACCCGCGGCAGGCCTTCCCTCTCGAGCTTGCGCCGCAGGTAGCTGATGAACACGTCGGCCACGTTGGTCTCGACGTCGAAGTCGTAGCCCCATACCAATTCGAGCAGCCGCTGCCTGCTGAGCACAACACCGGAATTCTCGGCAAGCACTGCCAGCAGGTCGAATTCGCGCTTGGTCAGATCGACCCGCTCGCCGTCGACGAACACCAGCCGCCTGGCGGTGTCGATCGTCAGCGGGCCGACGGTCATCGAATCCGACGACTGATCGGAATGACTGGACCGGCGCAGCAAGGCGTGCAACCGCGCCACGAGCTCACCGAGGTCAAACGGCTTGGTCAGATAATCGTCGGCGCCCGCTTCGAGCCCGGCGATGCGGTCGTTGACGGTGTCGCGCGCCGACAGCACGCAGATCGGAATGTCGTTGCCGAGCGCGCGCAGCGCGGTAACCACAGCCACGCCGTCTAGTTCGGGCATCTGGACGTCCAGAACCAAGGCGTCGTGGCTCTCGTTGGATAGGAGCCGCAGGGCCTCTTTGCCGGTTGCGGCGACCCGAACGTCGAAGCCCGAAAGTCGCAGTCCGCGCGCGACCGATGTCCTGACGTCTGGATCGTCGTCGACCATGAGCACCGTGCGACCGGCGCTCTCCTGCGCGGGCGGCTCAGCCCCGGCAGGCACGCGGACTACGAAGTGTCGGCGATGCCGTCGCCGTTGGTGTCGCCGCAGCGATTCTTGATATCGACCAACGGCTGGCGGATGCCGGTCATCTCGCCCTTCACGACGGGGTTGGCGTTCATGTACTTGTCCACCTCGGTGCGAACCTGGTCGCGGGTCTTGCCTTCGAGGCTCGTGAAGAAGTAGTTGACGTCCGGATGGGAGAACAGGTATCCCGATGTCGCCGAGGAGACGCCGGCGGCAACACCGGCCAGGTCCGCGGCGGTGCAGTTGGGCGGCTCGTCGGCGAGTGCCGAGGGGAGAGCGCCGAACAGCATCACACCGGCAAGTGCGCCGGTGCCGATCGCGCCAGCTACCGCACGCCGCGCGGTACGGGCTGAGAGCAACATGTGCAGGCTCCTTCATCCGATGAGGTATCGCGGTAACCATTGCGGTTACAGACATCAAAAAGCTAAGCAGAATCGGTGCCGACTTTCTTGCCTTGCGAAGAAACGGCATACAGGAACTTCTAAACCTGCAGATCAGGGCGTGGGACCCTAACGAAGGCGTGGCGCGTTCAGCTACCGAGTCGAGATGGTCGCCGGACCGGGCAGCGCACCCGTGCCCTGGACGACGGCCGACGCAGGCGAGGGTTGCGCGGGCGAAGCGGCCCCGGGCAGCCCCACGGCCTGTGCGCCGGGCAGCGACCCTGGCAAACCACCTGGCAGGCCGCCGCCCTCGGCGCTCTGCAGCATGCCGAGAACCTGCGGGATCGTAATGGGCAGCTTGCACCGGCCGGAGAGATCGCTCAGCGGCGTCTGGAGGGCCTGCAGGTCCTTGGCCGCCTGAGGGTTGGCAGCAAAGTAGGTCTTCAGCGCCACAAGCGACTGTGGGCCGCCCTGTTGCTGCGAAATGGTCGTCAGGGCCTGGTTGGTCTGCGGATGCGTGTCCAGGTAGTTGCCCATGGAGGTGGCCACCGATCCGACGGTCCGCGCGACCTCACTGGCCGCACACGGGTCCGACGCGGCGCTCGCCGACGGCGCCGTCGGAACTGACATCGCGGACACGGTGGCTCCGCCCGCGGCGCACACGGCGAATGCCGCGAACAGGCCGCGACGGGCAGCTTTACGGGTCGAAGGCATACAACTCCTAACGATTTGCGGACATTTATGCCACGCAATCGGCTGCGATCGGTGCGCAAACGAGTCCCACTCGGCGCCGATCAAGATGACATAATGCCATCGCGACACCGGCCTACCAATTCAGCAACCGGACATGCAGCGCAACTCCAGGCGATAAGTAGCAGACAGCAAGGACTGCGCCGAATTTACCTAGAGGCCGGTTAGGGCTGCTTAAGGCGTCATTGAGGCGGCGTCGCGCCAGCGCACACTGTTATATCCTCACGCTAGTTAAGCGCCGGGGAGAAAGCGGGGCCGTCATCCAGCAGTTCATGATGCGCTTGAGTAGTGGCCTGCGCAGATTCCGCTGGGCGGTGTTCGTGGTCTGGCTTCTTCTCCTCGTGCCGGCGGTTTATCTCGCGATGAATCAGTCCGGCCACCTCACCGGGGGCGGATTCGAGGTGGCGGGTTCGCAGTCGCTGTACGTCCAGGACGAACTCGAAAAGCGGTTCCCCGACCAGGGGGCGTCTCCACTGGCCCTGGTCGCGGCGCCGCGCGCCGACGCGTCGTTCGCCGACATGGACGCGGCCGTCGCCCACCTGGAACGCCTGGCGGGCGAGGTACCCAGCGTCAAGGTAGTACCCAACCCGCAGCAGCCGCCGCCGCAGCCGGACCGCCCCTATGTCGTGACGCTGCAGCTGGACTTCAACAACACCGGCGCGGTCGACGTCGCCAAGCAGCTGCGGCAGAAGGTCGGAATCCACGACGACCAACCCGGGGAGGTCCAGAACGGGAAGGTCAAGCTCTACGTCATCGGTCAGGGCGCGCTGGGCGCCGCCGCGACGGCGGCCACCAAACACGACATCGCCCAGGCCGAGCAGTGGAACCTTCCGATCGTCCTGGTCGTCCTGCTCGCGGTGTTCGGCTCGCTGGCCGCCGCCGCCATGCCGCTGGTACTCGGCATCTGCACGGTCGCGGTCACCATGGGCCTGGTCTATCTGCTGTCGATGTACACCTCGATGTCGGTCTTCGTCACCTCGACGGTGTCGATGTTCGGTATCGCGCTGGCCATCGACTACTCGCTATTCATTCTCATGCGATTCCGCGAGGAACTGCGCGCAGGACGCCAGCCTGAGCAGGCCGCCGACGCCGCGATGGCGACCTCCGGCCTTGCCGTCGTGCTGTCCGGCCTGACCGTCATCGCATCGGTCACCGGCATCTACCTCATCAACACCCCCGTGCTGGTGTCGATGGCCACCGGCGCGATCCTGGCGGTGGCCATCGCCGTGCTCACCTCGACGACGCTGACGCCCGCGGTACTGGCCACGTTCGGGCGGGCGGCCGCCAAGCGGTCATGGCTGCTGCACTGGTCGCGACGGCCCGAGACCACCCAGTCGCGGTTCTGGACCAGATGGACCGGCTGGGTCATGCGCCGTCCGTGGGTGTCGGCGCTCGGCGCGACGGTGCTTCTGCTCGCGCTGGCCGCACCGGCGTTCTCGATGGTGCTGGGCAACAGCATGCTTCGGCAATTCGATCCGACGCACGAGATTCGCGGCGGCGTGAACGCGGCGGCGGATGCTCTCGGCCCCGGTGCGCTCGGCCCGGTGCGGGTGCTGGTGACATTCCCTGAGGGCAATGCCGCGTCCGCGCCCGTGAAAGAGCCGCTCCTGCAGTCGGTGCAGCAGCGAATGTCGCAGGCGCCCAACATCGTTACCGTGCAGCCCGCGGTGTTCGGCGACGACTACCGCAGCGCGCTGGTGTCGGCGGTGCTGTCGGTGGATCCCGAGGACATGGGCGCGCGCGAGACCGTCGACTGGATGCGTGAACAGCTTCCGCCGGTGGTCGGGACCAACGCCAAGGTCGACGTCGGCGGACCGACCGCGCTGATCAAAGACTTCGACGACCGGGTGTCCAAGACCCAGCCCGCGGTGTTCGGGTTCGTCGCGCTGATCGCGTTCGTGATGCTGCTGGTCTCGATCAGGTCGGTGTTCCTGGCGTTCAAGGGCGTCCTGATGACTGTGCTGTCGGTGGCCGCGGCCTACGGCAGCCTTGTCGTCGTCTTCCAGTGGGGCTGGCTGGCAGATCTCGGCTTCCGGCCGATCTCGTCGCTGGACAGCACGATCCCGCCGCTGGTGCTCGCGATGACGTTCGGCCTGTCGATGGACTACGAGATCTTCCTGCTGACGCGTATCCGCGAGCGATTCCTGCAGACCAACAACACCCGAGACGCCGTGGCCTACGGCGTGAGCACAAGCGCGCGCACCATCACCAGTGCCGCGCTGATCATGATCGCGGTGTTCATCGGTTTCGCCTTCGCGGGCATGCCGCTGGTCGCGCAGCTCGGCGTTGCCTGTGCGGTCGCGATCGCCGTCGACGCCACGGTGGTGCGGCTGGTTCTGGTGCCCGCGCTGATGGCCATGTTCGACGAGTGGAACTGGTGGCTGCCTCGCTGGCTGCATCGCATCCTGCCGTCGGTCGACTTCGAGAAGCCACTGCCGAAGGCAGACATCGGCGACCTGGTCATCATTCCCGACGACATCTCGACGCTCGCGGCGTCCGGCATCGACATCCGCATGGTGGTCAAGTCGGCGGCCAAGCTCAAATCGATGGCACCGCAGACGATTACTGTCGCCGATCCGCTGGTGTTCAGCGGTTGCCTGCCGCCGGGCAGGGCGGGCGAACTCATCAAGGGCGGTGACGAGCCGCGCCGGCCGGTCAACGGCCGCAGCAATGGGCACACGAACGGAAGCGCCGCCGAACACGCCGCGATGACCGGCAAGACGATGAAGGTGCGTCGCGGAAGGTTGCCCGCGCATCCCGTGACGATGTGGCGCGGCCGGCTGTCGGTGGCATTGGACGCGCTGGAGACCGAGGCCGACGTGGACGGGCCGCCCGTCGAGCGCAACAGCCCGATGGAGACCACTCACGTTCAGCTGCCGACGGGTGACCGGCTGCAGATCCCGACAGGAGCCGAGACGCTACGGCTGAAGAGCTATCTGGTCATGTGCCGGAACAGCACCAAGGACTTCGCCGAGTTTGCCGATTTGGTCGAGTCGATGGAGACTCAGACAGCCGCAGTGGTACTCGCCGGAATGGATCGGTACTACTGTGGTGAGCCATCCAGGAAGCAATGGGTGGCCACGCAGCTGGTACGCCGACTGGCCGATCCGCACCCGTCGGACGAGTTCGACATCCCGATGTCGGGCCCCGATGCGGAAGCTGATTGGGCGAAGGTCAGGGAGCGGTGCCTGTCGGTCGCGGTCGCAATGCTGGAGGAGGCGAGGTGACGGTGTCTGTGGAGTCGCGCCGCGACGCTGCCACCGCACGCATCCCAACCGGGGCGCCGAAGCGGCCCAGCCGCCCGGCGGCCGACGACCGGGCGGTCGAGTTCTGGCCGACGGCCGCGATCCGTGAGGCCTTGGAGGCCGATGACCTGACGGCGTGGCAGCGCATCGTCACCGCCATCAAGCGCGATCCGTACGGCAGGACCGCGCGCCAAGTCGAGGAGGTGTTGGAGTCGACACGGCCGTATGGGGTCTCGAAAGCGCTGTCCGAGGTGCTGACCCGCGCCCGCCAGAATCTGGAAGCCGATGAGCGGGCCGAAGTCGCCCGCCAGATTCGGCTGCTGCTCAGCCGGTCCGGTCTCAAACCGCAGGAGTTCGCGTCGCGAATCGGCGTGCCCGGTGAGGAACTCGCGGGCTACATCGAAGGCAAGACCAGCCCGCCCGCCTCGCTGATGGTCCGGATGAGCCGGCTGTCGGAACGCTTCGCGAAGATGAAGGCGCACCGCACGAGCGGCGGCGCTGGCTGAGCCGACGCGCTCGTCGCCGGGTATACCGGTAGTCATGGCAGCCGACATCGATCGCATCCTGCGTGAAACTTCAACGGTGGCGATCGTCGGTGCGTCGGCCAATCGCGCTCGTGCCGTCTACGGCGTGTGGAAATACCTCGAGTCGGCAAGCGATTACGCGCTCTACCTCGTCAACCCGACGATCAGCGACATCGACAACATCCCGACCTACCCGAACCTGGCCGCGCTGCCCGTGGTCCCCGACCTCGTCGACGTCTTCCGTCGCCACGAGTATCTGTCGTCCGTGCTCGATGAGACGATCGCGGTCGGCGCGAAGACCCTGTGGCTGCAGTCGGGTCTATGGGATGACGAGGTGGCGCGCAGGGGCGAGGCCGAAGGCCTGCAGGTGGTGATGGACCGCTGCCTGAAGGTCGAGCACGCCCGCCTGCTCAGCGTGAGTTGATCGGCGACACCTCGTCGACGAGCCAGTGACCGCTTTCCTTCGTCAGCGTGATTCGCAGTGCCAGCACCGCGCTGTCGGGCGGCTGACCCGGGACGTCCTGGGTGCCGCGCATGATCACCGCGACGCTGGCGTCCGTTGGGCCGATGGCCTCGACGCCCGCTGTGATCGTGCTGGCATGACCCGACACGTTCTTGGCCGTCAATTGTCGTGCAGCAGCTGAGAATTCGTTTTTGTACTGCGCCGCCTTCTCTGGCGTCATCTGTGACGCCGCCGTGTCGATCGACTGCGTCGGGTTCTGCGGGGTGAAGGTCGCGCTCGCCTCGGCCACGCTGGTGGCGATGCCGATCACGTCCGTGCTGTCGGTGTGCAGGGCGCGATCGGGCACCGTCCACTCGTTGTAGCCGACGAGGACGGCGGCGACCAGCGCCGCGGTGGCCAGTGCGACGACCAGTAGCCGCAGCCCCGGTCGGTCGTCGTCGGTGCCGACGGTGACGCCGTCGCGTCGGGCCAGCACGACGTTGACGATGACCGCCTCGACGATCAGCACACACAGCACCGATCCCAGCGACACCCACCACAGCGGCCAGCCCATCGCCATGCCCAGGTACACCAGCGCGGCGATCGCCGCCAGGGGTGCGGCCACGTCGAACGCGAGCACCCGCAGAAGGTTCCTCATCGAAGCGGCTCCAGGCGCGAGATCATCAGCTTGCCGTCGACGTCGGAAACGTCGACCCGCAGGTTCCAGCGCAGCGTCTGTGGCTTGCCGCCGATGTTGTCGCTGATCGACGTCGCGACCACAAGCACGGTGTCGGTGCGATGCACCAGCTCGCCGAGCGGCGGAGGAGGAGTCGGCGACGGTGCGGGACGGCCGTCGGGCAGCGTCGCCGGGCGGTGGTACAACGACTCGATCGCGACCGAGTCGATCTGGCCTCTGGTGCGCGACTGCAGCGTCTCGACGACCTTCTTGTACGGCTCGACGGCGGACTCGAACTCGTTGTTGAGTTCGCCGACGGTGCCGTCGTGCAGCTTCTGCAGGCTGGCGTCGACGTCGTCCTTGTTCATGTTGATCAGGACGGTGGTCCAGTCGGCGGCGGCCTTCAGCACGTCGGTCTGGTAGCGGCGTTCGTCGGTGTCCGCGCGGTGTCCCGACCAGATCATCACCCCGAGCACGATGGCGGCCACACACAGCAGGCCCAGGGCCGCGGAGGCGATGCCGAAGCTGGAGAAGAGGGGACCGTCGTCCTCGAGGTCCGGCGTGCGCTTGTCGTCGGCACGCTCGTCGTCGGGCATGGCCGTGAGGGTACAGAAGCGGTATTCGCGACCGGTTCCCCACAGTCGCGAGTTCATCCACAGGCCTTTGTCTCGCGGCATCTATTCGCACAGATGTTCGATAGCGTCGATGGCATGGGTTCGCAGCAGGACGAGATCTGCGCCGCATTGGATGCGGTCGACGCGGGGTACGCCCGGCTGCGCGCGGCCTGTTCTGACAACGTGGGCAACGCGTATCGCGTCGAGGTCGCCGAGCGGCTGGAAACCCAGCACCGGATCAACCGCGGGCAGATGTATCGCTTCTTCGGCGAACTCATCGACCCGCCCGACGGGCCCGACGACCCGGACCTGCCCGCCGGCACCGTGATGAGCAGGCTGTTGTGGCAGCGGTTGCGGATCAACACAGGCGAGGTTCACCGCCGCATCCGCCTCGCTGCACGCATCCGCCCGCGCCGCACTCCGACCCACCCCGAGCTTCCCGCGGAACTGCCACGCTTGGCGGCCGCCGTCGAGGAGGGTGCAGTCGACGATGACCACATCGACGCGATCTGCAAGGCTCTCGATGTTCTGCCGTCCGCCCTATCGGCGACTAACAAAGAGATGTCTGAACGGAACTTGGTGCGCCACGCCAAGAGTCAGGACGCCAATTTCGTCACGACGATCGGCAAGCGCATCGCCGACCATCTCAACCCCGATGGGTGTTTCGACGAGAACGACCGGGCCCGTCGCCGCGGCTTGACGCTAGGTCCGCAACAACCGGATGGCATGAGCCGGCTAGCTGGCTGGGTCGACCCGGAGAACCGCGCCTACCTGGAAGCGGCCAATGCCGCCGTGCGCCCCGGCCGCCACCAACC
>JBKPSU010000084.1:0-43961 GCA_046735135.1 Actinomycetota bacterium | reverse complement strand
ATTCGCCCGCCCTTAATATTGGGGATGTCCTCCCCGCGACTGCCGAGATTGTGCTGATCAATGCCGAACGCGGAGTTGGGATGGTGGACGCGACGGCGCACCAGTGCGGCCGGTCTTGCGTTACGCGCCAGGATTATCTTGATCGACGCCGATGGTGGCACGAACGTCGAGTTGGCCGATCGGCTGGAACTAGATTGCGCGACGATTCGCACGTCGCGCAACAGGGTTTGTCAATGACCGCTGCGACGGGCTGCCTTGACGTCGCCGTCGGTGAAACTCGAGCACACGCTGTAGTCGCCGGCTGACATGTGCGGCTAGTCGTTTACGCGCCTTGCGCTTACCTGCGGCGCATCGGCTCCGTGGTGGTCATCCACAATGTCCCGCGGCGCCCGGCGTTCTTGCACCGGTCGCCGTTCTTCCTGTCCCCCAACGTGTCGCACGGCTGGGATGTGGTCAGCGATTGTGTAGCCGACGATATCGTCCCCGTCGGCGCACCGAGATGGCCACGAGGGCCGCAACGACTACCTCGCATACATCCCCGACCCGATGCCGAAGCTCGAGAGCTACGCGATGCAACTCCACCGAGTGACGTACGCGGGCGACTGGCGCGCATTCGCCGAACTGATAGAGACGGTGCAGCTTTAAGGGAGGGCCACGGTCATCACCGGAGGTGCTCGTGTCCGCGCTCGACTCTGAACGCCGAATCGTCCGCGTCGACGTCTTTATTCAAACGCCTCATGCGCCACAGCAGTAAGGCAATCCGTCGTGGTTGTCCAATTCGGCGTTACTGCAGGAGTCGGTTAATTCCGACTGGAATAGGGGACCCGAGCCGTCGGAAGGGCGGATTCAGCCCTGAGCCGGTAACGCGCCTGGCCGAGCAACGTCGACCGCTATGTAGGCTCGGGAAATGTTCAGCTTCGTGCCAGGTGTTCCGAGTCTCGACGATTGGCGGTCACTGGGCCGCAAGGTAGATACCGCCCGCCACCACGGCGTGGCCAACGGCTGCGTGCTGGAACTGGATCTCCTGACGGACCCGCCGGAGACCAGCGGTTTCGACCCGATGGCGATCATCAGCGGTGGCGGCAGGCCGCTGGTGCTCCGCGAGACCGTTGCGGCGATTCACCGCGCTGCCGAGGACCCGCGGGTGTCCGGGCTGATCGCCCGGGTGCAGATTCCGGCGGCCGCCGCAGGCCCTGTGCAGGAGTTGCGTGACGCGATCGCCGCGTTCAGCGACGTCAAGCCGTCGCTGGCGTGGGCAGAGACGTATCCAGGGACGCTGTCCTATTACCTGGCGTCTGCGTTCCGGGAGGTGTGGATGCAGCCGTCCGGAACGGTTGGGTTGGTCGGTTTCGCGACGAGCGCGCTGTTCCTGCGCGACGCGCTCGACAAGGCGGGCATCGAGGCGCAGTTCATCGCCCGCGGCGAATACAAGTCTGCCGCAAACCGTTTCACGCAGGACCGCTATACCGATGCCCACCGCGAGGCGGACAGCCGGCTGCTGGACAGCCTGCACGGCCAGGTGTGGGAAGCCGTTGCCAAGTCCCGGCATATCGACCCGGCCGCGGTGGATGAGCTGGCGAACAAGGCGCCGCTGCTGCGCGACGACGCGATCACCGGCAGGCTGGTCGACCGCATCGGATTCCGCGATGAGGCCTACGCGCGGATCAGTGAACTCATTGGTGCGCCGCGGATTTCGCCGGAGACGGGCGGCGGGGCCGACGATCCCGACGCGCCGCCGCGGCTGTATCTGTCGCGCTACGCGAAAGCGACGGCGCCTGGGCAAGGGCCGCAGATGCCGTCGATCCCTGGCCGTAAGTCGAAGCCGACGATCGCCGTTGTCACGCTGCACGGGCGGATCGTCAGCGGTCGCGGCGGCCCGCCGGTGCTGCCGTTCGGCAACTCCAGCGCGGGCGGGGACACCATCGCCGCCGCCCTGCGCGAGGCGGCCGCCAACGATTCGGTGTCGGCGATCGTGCTGCGGGTCGACACCCCCGGCGGGTCGGTCACCGGGTCGGAAACCATTTGGCGAGAAGTGAACCGGATCCGCGAAGGCGGCACACCGGTCGTCGCGTCGATGGGTGCGGTCGCGACCTCTGGCGGTTACTACGTATCGATGGGTGCCGACAAAATCGTCGCCAACGCGGGCACGATCACCGGATCCATCGGTGTGGTCACCGGCAAGCTGGTGGCCCGCGAGCTCAAGGACCGGCTTGGCGTCGGCTCGGATTCGGTGCGCACCAACGAGAATGCCGACGCATGGTCGATCAACAAGCCGTTCACCAACGAGCAGCACGCTCGCGTCGAGGCTGAGGCCGACCTGTTCTACACCGACTTCATCGAACGGGTGGCGGCGGGCCGCAAGCTCACCGCGGAGGCCGTCGACGGGGTGGCCCGCGGCCGGGTGTGGACCGGCGCCGACGCGCTCGAGCGGGGCCTCGTCGACGAGCTCGGCGGGCTGCGCACCGCGATCAACCGGGCCAAGGTGCTGGCCGGATTCGACGAGGACGATGACGTTCGCATCGTGAGCTACCCGGGTACCTCACTGTTGGACTTCCTGCGGCCCAAGCCGTCCTCGCAGCCGGCGGCGACGTCACTGCCGGAAGCATTGGCGGCGCTCGTGGGACGATCCGTGGTGGAGATCTGGGGTCAGGCCGAACGCTCGATGACCGGCGTCAGCGCACTCTGGCTCGGCGACTACCGGTTCTGACCCGGCTGCGGTCAGGGCAGCTGCTGCAGGCCTGCGCCGGTCAGCAGGTAACCGGGCGCCGCCGTCGCCGGATCGGCACGCATGAGATCGACGAGGGCGGACCCGGCCAGCTCGGGAGTCAGCACGCGGCCCAGCTGTGCTGTGTACGCCTCTTCGGATTGCCCTGTGCGGGCCGAGTAGCCGCGGATTCCACGCCGTCCGACGTCCCCGAACGGAGTCATCCTCGGCATCACAGCGGTGACCGCGATGTCCAGGCCCAGGCGTTGCGCTTCTTCGTGGGCATATCCCGCGATGAACCGCTGCGTGGCCTTGGCGCCCGCATAGCCGCCGCTCGCGGGTGACCCGTTGATCGCGGCGCCGCTGCTCACCACGATCACCCTGCTCCCCGGCGGCATCGGTTGAAGAAGCGCCTCCCGCAGCCAGTTGAACGCGATTTTCACGTCGGCGTGCCAGTTGACCGAGAAGGTTTCCCACGTCTGGTGCGCAAGCGGATGCATCACCGGATTGGCGCCCGCGACCAGGATCAGGATCTGCGGCCGGTGTCGATCCAACACATCCCACGCCACCGCAGCATCGGCCGCATCTGCGGTCTCGGTGCGAATGTTCATGCCGTCGGCGGCCAGTTCGTCGAGTGCCGGGCCCGAGCGGGCGATGGCGACGACCGGAGCGCCCGCCTCGTCGAACGCGAGCGCGACCCCGCGGCCCAAACCCCTACTGGCACCGACGACGACAGTCGTCTTTTCCGAGAAATCACTCACGGCCGTTCACTTCCTTGTCATTGCAGGCCCGCTGTTCGGGCCGTCGAAATGTGTAGACACCACAGTCGGGAAAATCTGGCGCTCGTCGGGCGCCCAGTTATCGGCGCAATCGGGGTCAGTACTTGAGATGGCCGAGGAGAGTGAGCCGTGACGCGAGGGTGGAGGAATGACAGGCGACGTGTTGATGAGGGCGCAAGCCGGCGACGGCGAGGCATTCCGCGAATTGACCGACCCCTTCCGCCGGGAGCTACAGGTGCACTGCTACCGGATGCTCGGCTCGTTTCAGGACGCCGAGGATGTCCTGCAGGACACGATGCTTTCGGCATGGCAAGGCCTTCGCACGTTCGAGGGTCGCGCATCGATTCGTACCTGGCTCTACCGCATCGCGACGAATCGATGCCTGAATGCGCTGCGCTCGGCTCAGCGGCGCCCTGCCAAGGAGTGGGACGCCATCGACATTGAACCGCCGGAGCCGACGCGGTTGGGCGAGGTGGTATGGCTGGAGCCATATCCCGACATCCTTCGCGAAGGCGTGGTCAACATTGCCGGGCCAGAGGCTCGCTACGAGCAGACCGAAGCCATCTCATTGGCCTTCGTGACCGCGCTACAGCTGTTGCCGCCTCGTCAGCGCGCCGTGCTCATCCTGCGCGAGGTGCTTGGATACCACGCCGACGAGGTCGCCGACATGCTCGACTCGACCGTCGAATCGGTGACGAGTGCCCTCAAACGTGCGCGCGCCCGATTGCAGCAGCGCCTGCCCGCAGGCGACGCCGATCCGCCGCTGAGTCCAGACTCGCCTGCCGAGCAGGAGTTGGTGGCAAGGTTTGTCCACGCGTTTGAGGCAGGCGACGTCGGCGCGCTGGTCGAACTGCTCACCGCCGACGTCAATCTCTCCATGCCACCGGTGCCCCTCGAATATCAGGGCCGCGATGCCGTCGGTCGGTTCCACGAGGTCATGTTCGGCCGCGGCCGGCTCTATCGACTGGTGCCGACGCGGGCGAATGGTCAACCGGCGTTCGGGGCTTATCTCCGTGCTCCGACCGGCGGCATCTGCCACGGGGCCGGCCTTCTGGTCCTCACGCTCGCCGGCGATCGGATCTGTGCGATGACGCGGTTCGAGTGTGATTCCCTCAGGTGGTTCGGGCTGCCCCGATCGCTTCCCGAACACGACTGATCGGCGCTTCCGCCGTTCGCATTCCGGACACCTGGGTATCACATGACAGTCACTCTTGATGTTCTCCGTCGATTTTGGCTAATGTCGGATTGTCAACAAAACTACGACCTGACCCCAGGTGCTCAGCCTGCCCGTCGTGAGCGTGGGGACTGCCAGGGGACAGCGTCCGACAGTGTCGATGACACGAGGAGGATCCCCATGGGCATCCCCGATCAACCTTCGCAGTCCACCGGGACCAAGGACGTCCCTCCTGCCGTATTGAAGAAAGCCGTCGCGGCGTCGGCAATCGGAAATGCGACCGAATGGTTCGACTACGGCATCTACGCCTACGGCGTGACCTACATTTCCGCCGCGATCTTCCCCGGTGACACCGAGAGCGCGACCCTGCTGGCGTTGATGACGTTCGCGGTGTCGTTCCTCGTCAGACCCTTGGGCGGCCTCGTGTGGGGGCCGCTCGGCGACCGGATCGGCCGGCGCTCGGTGCTGGCGGTCACGATTCTGCTGATGTCGGGCGCTACGCTGTGCGTCGGTCTCGTCCCGTCCTACGCCACCATCGGGTTCTGGGCGCCGGTGCTGATGGTGCTGCTGCGGATGATCCAGGGCTTCTCGACCGGCGGCGAGTACGGCGGTGCGGCCACGTTCATGGCCGAGTACGCGCCATGTCGTAAGCGCGGATTCTTCGGCAGCTTCCTGGAATTCGGCACGCTGGCCGGCTTCTCGTTCGGCGCGCTGCTGATGCTTGGCTTCTCGTTGGTGCTCAACGACGATCAGATGAACACCTGGGGTTGGCGGCTGCCGTTCCTCGTCGCCGCGCCGCTCGGCCTTGTCGGCGTCTATCTGCGCTCCCGTCTGGAGGACACCCCGATATTCCGCGAGCTGGAGGCAAGCGGCGAGAAGGAGGAGCACACGGCCACCCAGTTCAAGGATCTGATCGGCGAATACTGGGGACCGATCCTGCGGCTGGGCGGTGTGGTCGTCGCACTCAACGTCGTCAACTACACGTTGCTGACCTACATGCCGACCTACCTCGAGCAGTCGATCGGCCTGTCGTCCACCATGTCGCTGCTGGTGCCGATCATCGGCATGCTCGCGATGATGGTGTTCCTGCCGATCGCCGGTGGTGCGTCGGATCGTATTGGGCGCAAACCGATGTGGTGGTTCTCGTTGGTCGGGCTGTTCGTCGCCGGTGTGCCGATGTTCATGTTGATGAGCACCAATGTCCTCGGAGCGATCATCGGTTTCGCGGTACTCGGCCTGCTGTATGTGCCGCAGCTCGCGACGATCTCGGCGATGTTCCCGGCGATGTTCCCGACGCACGTGCGCTATGCCGGGTTCGCCATCGCCTACAACGTGTCGACGTCGATCTTCGGCGGCACCGCGCCCGCGGTGAACGACTGGCTGGTCAACAAGACCGGCGACAACCTGGTGCCCGCGTATTACATGATGGCTGCCTGCGTCATCGGTGCGATCGCACTGATCAAGGTGCCCGAAACCACCCGGTGCCCGATGAACGGCACGCAGATCCCCGGCACCGTCGGTGCTCCGCCACAGCTGGAGTACCAGAAGAAGGTGCCCACTACCGTCTGATGCCAGGCCGACGATAGAGGGGCAACTGTGAGCGAACGCGACGAGGCGAGGGTCGTCCAGGGCGTCGAGAAGCGATTGTTCATCGACGGCAAGTGGCTCGATGCGACCGACGTGCGCACGTTCGACGTCACCGATCCCGCTACCGGCAGGACACTGTGTGCGGTGGCCGACGCGTCGCCTGCCGACGGCATGGCCGCACTCGACGCGGCCGTCGCCGCGCAATCGGAGTTCGCGGCGACCTCACCGCGCGAGCGCGCCGACATCCTCTCCCGCGCGTTCGGGCTGCTGCACGAGCGCACCGACGACCTCGCGCTGCTGATGACCCTGGAGATGGGCAAGCCGCTTGCCGAAGCCCGTGGCGAAATCACCTACGCCGCAGAGTTTTTCCGTCACTTCGCCGAGGAGGCCGTGCGGATAGACGGCGGCTACCAGACGGCACCCGCGGGTGGCTCGCGGTTTTTGGTGACCCGACAGCCCGTCGGCCCATGTCTGCTGATCACGCCGTGGAACTTCCCGATGGCGATGGGCACCCGCAAGCTGGGCCCGGCGATCGCGGCCGGCTGCACCAGCGTGATCAAGCCCGCACCGCAGACGCCGCTGTCGATGCTGGCGTTGATGGACATCCTCTCCGCGGCCGGGCTGCCTGCGGGCGCCGTCAACTGCATCACGGTCTCCGACGCCGGGCCGGTGATCGAGCCGATGATCCGGTCCGGCAAGGCACGGAAGCTGTCGTTCACCGGCTCCACCAACGTCGGCAGGCTGCTGCTCGAGCAGTGCGCGGAGAAGGTGCTGCGCACCTCGATGGAACTCGGCGGCAACGCGCCCTTCATCGTGTTCGACGACGCCGACATCGACGAGGCCGTCGAGGGCGCGATGGCGGCCAAGATGCGCAACATGGGGGAGGCGTGCACCGCGGCGAACCGGATCTACGTGCAGTCCTCGGTCATCGACGAATTCGGTCGCAGGCTGGCCGATCGGATGGCGTCGCTGCCGGTGGGCCGCGGCACCGACCCGGGCGTGACCGTCGGCCCCCTCATCGACGAGGCCGCGCTGCGCAAGGTCGAGTCACTCGTCGCCGACGCCGTCGATCGGGGCGCCACTGTGCTCACCGGCGGCTCGGCGACCGCCGGCGACGGCTACTTCTACCCGCCCACCGTGCTCACGGGTGTGCCACGCGAGGCGTCGATGTGCGGCCAGGAGATCTTCGGACCGGTGGCGCCGTTGACCCCGTTCGAGACCGAGGCCGACGCCATCGCGGCGGCCAACGACACCGAATACGGCCTTGTCTCATATGTTTTCACCAATGACCTGCGCCGCGCGCTGCGGGTCGCGGAGGCGTTGGAGACCGGGATGGTCGGGCTCAACCAGGGCGTCGTCTCCAATCCAGCGGCGCCGTTCGGCGGCATCAAGCAGTCCGGCCTCGGGCGCGAAGGCGGCTCCGCCGGGATCGACGAGTTCCTGGAAATCAAGTACATCGGCATCGCGATGCGCTGACGGCACTACGTGGCGACGCGCTCCGCGCCGTCGACCGCGGCCTCCCGGGTGAGCCTGCGGATCGCGTCGTCCATGTGCGCGGTCAACAGCCGGTCGGTGAGTTCGCGGTCACCCTTGCGTATCGCTCTCGCGAGCGCGCGATGCTCCTTGTCGCGCACCTCGGACTTCGCGTAGGTCTCGTCGAGCGCGTGGATGCACATCCGGGTCTCGGTGATGAAGGTCTGGTGCATCCGCGACAGCCGCGGGCTCTTGGCGAGTCGCAGGAGACGCTCGTGAAAGGTGATGTCGAGCTCACTGACATCCGCGGGTGTTTCCGCGGCGGCCATCTGGTCGACGATCTGCAGCAGCTCGTCACCGGCGGCCTTGAAGTCGCCGTCGAGGATCCTGCGGGCCGCCGCCCGCTCGATCGCTTCGCGCGCGATGTACATGTCGCGGACGTCGTCGGGGGTCATGTCGATCACGAACAGCCCTCGGTTGCGGATCGAGACCAGCAGCCCCTCCTGCGTGAGCCGCTGCATGCCCTCGCGCAGCGGGCCGCGGCTGACACCGAGCTTGCGAGCCAGTTCGGCCTCGCCCAGCTGCGCGCCCGGTTTGAGCTCACCGTGGGCGATGGCCTGGCGCAGCTTGTCGGCGATGATGCTGGGCGTCGACTCCTGGACGAGCGGTCCGATGAAGCTGCTCATTGCCGGCCTCCGAGCAGCGCGCCGAGACCGGGCAGCGGCGGCACGGGGCCGAGCAGTTCCAGGCCCTTCCACACAGTCACCTGGTTTGCGGTCAGCACCGGCTTTCCGACGGCCGCCTCCAGCTTGTCGACGATCGCCAGCGTGTGCATCGCGGTGTCCGGGACGAGCACCGCCTCCGCGTCGGGGTGGTCGGCGGCGACCACCATCTCGACCACCTGGTCGGGCACCAGCGTGCCGACTTCGGCGGCGGTGTAGATGCCGTGGCTGCCCATCGAGACGACCTCGGCGCCGCCTGCCCGCAGAAACGCGACGAAATGCCCTGCGACATCGTCGGGGTAGGAGGCTGCGACCGCGACCCGGCGGATGCCGAGGTGGGAAAGCGCGTCGACGAACGCGATCGACGTCGACGATGCGGGCACCCCTGCCGCCGCGGCGACCGCGGACACCTGCTCCCGTGCACCCTGCGGGCCGAACACGAAGCTGCCCGACGTGCACGCCCACATCACCGCGTCCGGATGCTTGTCGGCCAGCCGCGCAGCACCGTGGGCGAGGCGTGCGTCGCTGCCGAGGTCGAGCAGCGCGTCGACGCGGTGAGCGTCCTCGCCGACGGACGTGATCGCGACGGGCAGGTGCACCGCGCCGTCGATCCGCGCCTCGAGCGCCGGGAAGTCGTCCTCGGCGCTGTGGCCTGGGTAGAGCAGGCCTACCGTTGGCATGTCCTCTCCCTTGGATCATCCTGCCGGAAATAGGTAGATTGTTGACAATGTTAACGCGTGAGGCCTACGACGCGAGCAAGCTCGGCCGGGCTCTGCGAGCGGAGATCCGCGGGACGGTGAGCGACGACGCCGCCAGCAGGGGCCTCTACGCCGTCGACGGATCGAACTACCGCGTGGTCCCCGACCTCGTCGTGGTGCCTGCCGACGCGGACGATCTGGCCGCCGCGGTGGCGCTGACCGCCGACGCGGGCGCTCCGGTGACCATGCGCGGCGGGGGCACATCGATGGCGGGCAACGCGATCGGTGGCGTCGTCATCGATGCCTCGCGGCACGTCAACAGGGTCTTGAACGTCGACCGCGCTACCAGGACCGCGGTCGTCGAACCCGGCCTTGTGCTCACCGACCTGCTCGCCGCGGCCAAACCGCACGGACTCACCTTCGGCGCCGATCCGTCTTCGGGCAGCCGGGCCACGCTCGGCGGGATGATCGCCAACAATGCGTGCGGCGCGCATTCGGTCGCATGGGGCACCACCGCCGACAATGTCCGATCGCTCGACGTGATCCTCGCCGACGGCACCCGCTGCACCTTCGAATCACGCGGAGCCCGAGAACAATTGGCCAGCCGACCCGGGCGCGAGGGCGAGTTGCACCGCTCGCTGCAGGCCTTCGTCGATCAACACGATTTGGTGATCCGGCGCCGCTTCGGCCGGTTCACCAGGCAGATCTCGGGCTACGCGCTGCACCGATTGCTGCCCGAACACGGCTACGACGTCGCGGGGCTGTTGTGCGGAAGTGAGGGCGGCTTCGCGGCAACGTTGCGCGCGACGCTGGCGCTGACGCCGCTGCCGACGGCGCGGGTGCTGTGCGTGCTCGGTTTCGGTGACTCCGTCTCGTCGGCGGAATGCGTATCGGTGGTGCGGGCCCACAGCCCGCTGACGATGGAATCGATCAACATCGACCTCGTCGACCGGCTGCCAGGAGAGGTGCGCCGGGCCGCCATCGAGGCCGGGCTACCGGCAGGACGGGCTTGGCTGCTGGTCGAAATGGGCGGCGAGGACCGCGTCGCCGCCGAGATGGCAGCGGAGAAAATGCTTGCCGCCCTTCGCGATTCGGGATCGCCCGCGTCGGCGTCTTTGGTCACCGACCCCGGCGCGCAGGCCGTGCTGTGGCGGTGCCGTAGGGATGCGGCCGGGCTCGCGACCCGCAGGGCCGACGGTGCGGAGGCGTGGGGCGGCTGGGAGGACGCGGCAGTCCCACCGGAACGCCTCGCCGACTACCTGCGCGGCCTCGACGAGCTGATGGGTAGATACGGCCTGTCGGGTGCGTCGTATGGACACTTCGGCGAGGGCTGCATGCACATGCGGATCGACTTCGATCTGCTCAGCGCGCACGGCGTCGCGGCGTACCGGTCGTTCGTCGAGGAGGCCACCGATCTGGTCGTCGCACTCGGCGGATCGGTGTCGGGCGAACACGGCGACGGTCGGGCCCGCTCGGAACTGCTGGGCCGCATGTACGGAGCCGACGGGCTGGCGCTGATGGCCGAGATGAAGGACATCTGGGACCCGGGCAGACTGATGAACCCCGGGGTGATCGTCGAGCCCCCGCCGCTCGATGCGGGGATCCGGCTGCTGGGTCCGGCCAAGGACCGAAAACTGTTGACGCTGTTCAGTTATCCCGACGACAACAACAACTTTGCACAGGCGCAGCGGCGCTGTGTCGGCATCGGCAAGTGCAGGCAATCCAGCGGCGGCGTGATGTGCCCGAGCTACCAGGCGACACACGACGAGATGCACTCCACCCGTGGCCGCGCCCACCTGCTGTGGGAAATGCTGAACGGCGACCTGGTGACCGACGGCTGGCGCTCGACCGAGGTGCGCGACGCACTTGATTTGTGCTTGTCCTGCAAGGGATGTCTTTCGGACTGTCCCGTCAACGTGGACATGGCGACGTACAAGGCCGAGTTCACCCACCACCACTACGCCAACAGGCCGTGGTCCAGGCCGCTGTCGCACTGGTCGATGGGTTGGCTGCCGCAGTTGTCGCGGATCGCGTCGGCGGCGCCGCGACTGGTCAACCGCATGGCGGGAACGTCGCTGGCGAAGCGCCTCGGCGGAATCGCGCCCGAGCGCGACGTACCGGCATTCGCCGAGCAGACCTTCACGTCATGGTTCGCCCGGCGCGAGGCGCCGGTGCAATCGGGGAGCCGCGGCCCGGTCGTGCTGTGGCCCGACAGCTTCACCAATTACCTTGCACCGCAAGTGGGTCGCGCCGCTGTCGCGGTGCTGGAAGCCGCCGGCTACCAGGTGATCCTTCCTGGCGGCCACGTGTGCTGCGGTCTGACCTGGATCTCTACCGGCCAGCTGCGCACCGCCAAGCGGCGCATCAGGCGATCGTTGGACGTGCTGGCGCCGCAGCTGGAATCCGGTGTTCCGATCGTCGGACTGGAACCGAGTTGCACGGCCGTGCTGCGGCGCGACGCGGTCGAGCTGTTGCACGACGACAGCCGCGCCGCCGCGCTTGCGGCGTCGACGGTGACGTTCGCGGAACTCCTCACCCGCTCGGACTGGCAGCCGCCCGACGTCGCCGCGGATGCCCTGGTGCAGACGCACTGCCACCAGCACGCCGTGCTCGGATTCGACGCCGACCGCACCCTGATGCAGAGGGCGGGCATCACCGCCGACATACCTGATTCCGGATGTTGCGGGCTGGCAGGCAATTTCGGCTTCGAGCGCGGCCACTACGAGGTGTCGCAAGCGGTTGGGGAGCGGGTGTTGTTGCCCGCCGTCAGGGAGGCTGCACCGACCACCGCCGTCATCGCCGACGGATTCAGCTGCCGGACCCAGATCGCGCAGGGCACGCCGCGGCGGGCAGTGCACCTGGCCGAAGTCCTTGCCGCCGCGCTTTCGTCTGGCGAGCAGACGTAAAAGCCCCGCGACACGCCGTATTTCGGGTGATTTTGCGTCTGCTCGCGGGGGGAAATCAGCCCAGCAGGCGTAGCGCTGTCAGCGCGTAGGTGCGTGCTGCAGTGACGAGTTCGTCGATCGCCACCGATTCGTCGGGGCGATGCGCCTGTTCGGCAACTGATCCCGGCCCGAGCACCATCACCGGCACGCCCAGGTCGTGAGCGACGAATCCGCCGTCGCACGCCGCCGTCCAGCCGCCGGGCGGCAGCGTCGGCCCGCCTGCATCGCTCACGGCGGCTTCGGCCGTGCGAACCAGTGGCGAGTCCGCCTGCGTCTCGAACGCGGGCATCTCCATCGGCATCGACACATCGACGGTGAGGCCGCGGCCGGCCAGGCGCAGAGCGTCGATCCGGGCACGCACGTCATTCAGCACGGCGGCGGCCGACTCGCCCGGCAGCAGCCTACGGTCGACAATGACGAAGCATTCAGCGGGCACCACGCTGCCGCCTGACCCGCCCTGAATCTGGCCCACGCTGAACGTCCCTGGCCCCAGCAGGGGATGCCGACGGTCGGCCAACTCCGCGTGCATGCGCTCGACCTCGGTCACGACATGGGCCGCGCCGTAAATGGCGTTGGCCCCGTCACCGGGACTTCCTGCGTGACAGGCGGTTCCGTGCACATCGATCCGCAGGTACGACGCGCCGCGCGCGCCGACGATAATCTGGAGGTCCGTGGGCTCGGCGGTGATGCAGCCGAGGAACGCCCCGGCGGGCACCGCGCTGACATAGTCGCGGATGCCGATACCGTTCTCCTCTTCGTCGACAAGGGCGGCCAGCTCGACGGGCCCGCTCAGGCCCGTACCCCGCAACGCTGCCATCGCCGAAAGTGCGGCGGCCAGACCACCTTTCATATCCGAGGTGCCGCGGCCGTAGATGCGGCCGTCGGCAACGACGCCCCCGAATGGGTCTTTCGTCCAGCCGTCTCCGACCGGCACGACGTCGGTGTGGCCGAGCACCAGCAGGCCGGCCCCGTCGCCGCCGGTGAGCGTGACCCGCAGGTTGTCGCGGCCCGGCTGCACAGCCACCGCGGTCACGTCGAGCCCGAATCCTGCGGCCGCGTCGGCCAGTACCGCGACCGTCGCCGCCTCCTCGCCGGGCGGATTTTGTCCGGCGGCGCGCACCAACGATCGGGTCAGCTCGACAAGGTGGTTCTCGTCGATCTTGTCGAGCACCGCTCGCTCGGCGGCGGACACCGGCACGCCGGTCAGCCGTTCGCGAGCAGGTCGACGGCGCGGCGCAGCCGGGCGACTCCTTCGCGGATCCGGTCGGGCGGTGTTGAGGCGAAGCACAGCCGCAGCGCGTTGCCGAATCGTCCCGACGGCGAGAACGCCGAGCCGGGAATGAACGCCACGCCTTGCGCAAGAGCTGGCTCGAAAAGCGCTGTGGCGTCGACATTGTCGAGTGTCACCCAGCAGAAGAAGCCGCCCTGCGGGTCGGTCCACTGGGCACGGTCGCCGAAGTGCTCGCGCAGCGCGCCATGCATGGCCTCCTTGCGCCGCTTGTATTCGGCTCGCTGCGTCGTCAGGTGCTCGTCGAGGTGCCCGCCGGTGAGAAAACGCGTCAACAATCGCTGTGCAGGCAGGTTGGTGCAGGTGTCCATCGCCTGCTTCGCGTTGATCAACAGTGGCTGCAACTCGGGAACGGTGTCCACCCAGCCGACCCGCAACCCGGGCGCGACGATCTTCGAGAATGTGCGGACCGCGAAGACCAGAGGATCGCCCGCGCCGAGCTCGCGGAGCGTCGCCAGCGGCTCACCCTCGAAGCGCAACAGGCCGTACGGGTCGTCGTCGATCACCATCGACCCCCATTCGCGCGCCAACTCCAGCAGGCGCAGCCTGCGCTGCAACGACAGCGTGACGCCTGACGGGTTCTGGAACGTCGGGATGGTGTAGATGGCTTTCGGCGTGCGGCCCGCTTCGGCGACCAGACGCTCCAGTGCGTCGACATCCATACCGTCGTTGTCTACGGGTATCTCCAAAAGTGTTGCACCATAGGACAACGCCGTCGCACTACCGTTGGTGTACGTCGGCGACTCGACGGTGACGAGATCGCCGGGGTCGACGAAGATCTTGCAGAACAGGTCGAGGCCCTGCATGCCGCCCGCGGTGATCGTCAGCCGGTCTGCGGTGGTCTCGTCGCTTGTCCCACGCAGCGTCTCCAGCAGCGCGGCGTGCAGCGGCGGATCACCCTCGGTCGCTGCGTAATCGTACGCGTCGGGCGCGCGAAGTTCGGTCGCGGCGATGCCGGCGAGGATGTCGGACGGCACCGCCTCGGATGCGGGGCTCCCCATGGCAAGCCGGACGATGTCGTGACTCTGCTTGTGCAGAAGAGACGTACTGGAGTCGATGACCGATCCGACCAATCCCGCGGCGCGCGCGGCGAATGGGAGCGTCGATGCTGTCACTGCTACCTCCGGATCGTCAGTTCTTGCGGCAGATCGGTCAGGCGCTGCGCGCCCGAATCGGTGACCACCAGCGACTCGGACGACTCATAACCCCAGTCGTCACTCCAGATACCAAGGATGACGTGAAAAGCCATGCCGGCGAGCAGTTCCGTGGTCTCTCCGGGACGCAGGCTCACTGTCCGTTCGCCCCAGTCGGGCGGATATCCGATGCCGATCGAGTATCCGATCCGCGACTCCTTCTCCAAGCCGTGGGGCCTGATCACGCTGTCGAAGGCCCGATGCACGGCGCTGCCGTCGGCGCCGGGACGGATTGCCGCAAGGGTGGCCTCCATCGCCTCGGCGACCACTTTCGCCGTGTCGACGAGCCGGGGTGGCGGGTCGCCGAGCATGACGGTGCGCGCGAGCGGCACGTGGTAGCGGCCGTAGACGCCCGCCAGCTCGATTGTGGTGGCCTCGCCGGTTTCGAATGTCCGCTCGGACCATGTCAGATGTGGTGTGCCCGCTGCCTTTCCGGTCGGCAGCATCGGCACGAGCGACGGGTAGTCGCCGCCGTGCTCGGGCGTGCCGCGGGCCTGCGCGGCCATGATCTCGGCGACCACATCGCATTGCCGACGGCCGGCCCGCACTCCATCGAGAGCGGCACGCATCGCCTGTTCCGCGATCGTGCCCGCGATCCGTAATTGAGCAATTTCGTACGGCGACTTGACCACTCGCACCCAGTTCACCAGTTCGGCCGAGTCGACGATCCGGTTCGACGGCAGCCCGCGCTCCAGCGCGAGGTAGCCGCGCGGCGAGAAGAAGTGCGAGTCGCATTCGGCAGCGACCAGTTCGTCCAGGGGTACCAGCGTGCTGATGCCCTCGGCGATCCAGTCGAAGGGATGCACGTCGGGCCTGTGCACCAGCTCCTCGGGATAGCCGTGGATGTGCTCGTCGTCCAGGTTCGCGGTGTATCCAGCGCCCGCCGCGTCCATCGACCTGGTGAACAGGTGCGGTGGCCCTTCGGACCCGACCAGTAGGCACTGCGGGGTGTAGAACGACCACGCGTTGTAGCCGGTGAGATAGAACATGTTCGCCGGGTCGCACACCACGATGGCCCCGAAACCCCTCTGGGCCATCGCTTCTCGCGTACGACGCAACCGGTCTGCGTATTCCGCCTCCATCACCGCTCCAGCAGCTGTTGGCCAGGGCCGACCGCTTTGCGGCCGATGACGTTGAGCGCCGACCACATGGTGACCTGGTTCGCCGTCAACACGGCCTTGCCGAGATCACGCTCCAGGTTGGCGATCACGTCGTACGTCGGCAGGTTGGTGCAGCTGATGAAGACGGCCTGTGCGTCGGTCGTGTCGGTGTCACGGACGAGATCGACGGTGACGTCGTAGGGCACCGTCCAGATATCGGAGGTCAGGCCGAGCCCGGCCGCAGCCACCACCTCGACTCCGGCTTCGGTGAGGTATGTGGTGAGGCCGACGGTGATCTCGGGGACGTAGGGCGTCGCGGTGGCGATGCGGCGGACGTCGAGGTGACGCAGCGCCTGCAGCAGCGCGCCGCTCGTCGTCACCGCGGCAGGGGCGCCCGCCGCGATCATCGCAGACACCAGCGCCGCTTCGCCTTGCAGGCCGCCGATGAAGCTGCCGGACGTACACGCGTACGCCATCACCAACGGCGACACCGCTCGGACGTCGTCGTATCCCTGGGCCACCAATGCGGGGTCGGAGATGTGCAGCGCCATCTCCAGGTTTGCGCGCAACGGGGCGTACGGCATACGGGTGATGTGCAGGGTGATGTCGTCGGGCACCCATCGCCACAGCTCCCGGTCCAGCGCGAAGTCGAACGGTGTGACGACACCGATTCCTGACTGCTGCACTGGGGCAGAAGGGCCCATGGCCCCAGTCTGGGCGGACCGTCGGGCCGTCGCAAGGCGATTGTTGACAATCGTACGGTTTCGCCTAGCCTCGAACCCGTGCCTCGAACACGACCGGTTGTCGCGGTCCTGTGCGAGAAGGCGACCGACCGTCCGCCCGGCCTCGACGGCCTTGACATGGAGTTCCGCTACTGCGCGGCCGACGGTCTTGCAGAGGCTGTCCGCGGCGCGCAAGTCCTGCTGCTGTGGGACTTCTTCTCCAAGGCCGTCCGTGACGTGTGGTCAGAGGCGGACCGGCTGGAGTGGATTCACATCACCGCGGCGGGCGTCGACACGCTGCTCTTCGACGAGCTGCGCGAGTCGGACGTCGTGGTGACCAACGCCCGCGGCGTGTTCGACAGGCCGCTTGCCGAGTACGTGCTCGGCGCCGTGATCGCCTACGCGAAGGACAGCCTGACGAGTTTCGACGTGCAGCGCCGGCACGAGTGGCGGCATCGCGAGACGCGCAGCATCAGCGGCGCGACGGCATTGGTCGTCGGCACCGGCGGCATCGGGCGGGAGATCGCGAAGCTGCTGCGGGCGGCGGGCGTCGTCGTTCGCGGTGCAGGCCGCAGGGCCGTCGCCGACGACCCCGATTTCGGCGAGATCGTCGACAGCGCCAACCTGGCCGCCGAGGTCGGCTGGTGCGATCACCTGGTCCTGGCGGCCCCGTTGACGGCGTCGACCCGAGGCCTGGTCGACGCTCGCGTGCTCGCGGCGATGAAGCCCGACGCGCATCTGGTGAACATCGCCCGCGGCCCGATGGTGGACGAGGCCGCCCTACTCGAGGCGTTGGCGGAACACCGCATCGGCGGAGCGACGCTCGACGTGTTCGACATCGAACCGCTGCCGCCGGGCCACCCGCTGTGGGACGCGCCAAATGTGACGGTCACCGCACACATGTCCGCCGACGCGGTCGGCTGGCGTGAAGCCCTCGCTGAAGGATTCGCGACGAATGCGCGTCGCTGGCTGGCGGGCCAGCCGCTGCTCAACGTGGTGGACAAGAAACTCGGCTACGTTCCCGCGGGTACATCGGCGTGATCGAGTCGGCCTGCGAGCTCGTCGAGGGCTATCGGAACAAGACCGTCTCGCCCGTCGAGGCCACCGAGGCGGCACTGGACGCTATCGACACCTACGACGGCCGGGTGAACGCGTTCGTGTTGGTGGATCGCGACGGCGCCCTCGCGGCGGCGAAAGAGTCCGAGGCGCGCTGGCAGTCGGGTGAGCCCATCGGCCCCGGCGACGGCGTACCAACCTCGATCAAGGACGCGCTGTGGACCCGCGGCTGGCCGACGTTGCGAGGCAGCCGATTGATCGACGCCTCGGGTCCGTGGGAGGAGGACGCGCCGTGCGTCGCGCGGCTGCGGGAGGCCGGCGCGGTCATCGTCGGTAAGACGACGACGCCGGAGTACTCGTGGAAAGGCGTGACGGACTCGCTGCGGCACGGTGTCACAGGCAATCCGTGGGACCCGGAGATGACGTCCGGCGGATCCAGCGGCGGCAGCGCGACGGCCGTCGGCCTCGGCATGGGACCGTGGTCGGTCGGCACGGACGGCGGAGGTTCGGTGCGCATCCCCGCGGCGTTCACCGGAACGGTCGCGCTGAAGCCGACCTACGGCCTGATCCCGTTCTATCCGCCGAGCCCGTTCGGGACGTTGTCGCACGCCGGGCCGATGACCCGCACAGTGCGGGACGCCGCGACGCTGATGGACGTGATCACCGGATTCGACGCGCGCGATTGGGCGGCCATGCCGACGCCGGCGACGTCGTTTCTGTCGCGACTCGACGACGGGGTGGCGGGCCTGCGCATCGGCTATTCGGCCGATCTCGGCTTCGTACGCAACGACCCCGAGGTTGATGCCGCCGTCCGCGCAGCGGTCGATGTGTTGGCAGGCGCGGGTGCGCACGTCGATGAGATCGACCCGGGATTTGGTGATCCGGTGCAGGCCTTCCACGTGTTGTGGTTCTCCGGCGAAGCCAAGGTGCTGGCGTCCTTCGGCGCCCTCGACGATCTGGCCGATCGCGTCGACCCCGGACTGCACCGCACCGCGCTCATTGGAGCCACGTATTCGGCGTCGGACTACCTGGACGCCATGGCCGTCCGGATGGATCTCGGTTGGCGGATGGGGCGCTTTCATCAGAACTACGACGTGCTCGTCACGCCGACGTTGCCGTTGCCCGCGTTCCCCGCGGGCCAGGATGTGCCCGACGGCTGGCCGTCGCCGGACTGGACGAGCTGGACGCCGTACACCTACCCGTTCAACTTGACCCAGCAGCCGGCGCTCAGCGTGCCCTGCGGGTTCACCACCACCGGGCTGCCGATCGGGTTGCAGATCGTCGGCGCCCGGCATGCCGATGCGCTGGTGCTGCGCGTGGGTCAGGCATATCAGTCAGCGACCGACTGGCACCTGCGCACACCGGGATTGATCGCCGAGGAGGTATGACATGAGCAGATTGATCACGGTGACACTGGACAAGCGCAGCGTGAGCTGTGTCGCGAGGATGCTCGACGATGAGGCGCCACGCACCTGCGCTGCGGTGTGGGATGCGCTTCCGTTATCGGCGTCGGTGTTTCACGGCAAGTACGCCCGCAACGAGATCTACACGCTGCTTCCTGCATTCGCCGCCGCCGACCCGGGCAAGGAGAACACCACAATCACGCCGATTCCCGGCGATCTGTGCTGGTTCTCGTTCGACTCCGACGATCTGGGCAACCCGGCATACGGGTACGAAAACACCACCGGCACAGGGACAACGGGCGCCATCGTCGACCTCGCGCTCTTCTACGGGCGGAACAACCTGCTGATCAACGGAGACCAGGGCTGGGTGCCCGGCAACGTCTTCGGTGCCATCGTCGAAGGCCTGGACGAAATGGCCGCGGCCTGTCAGGACCTGTGGATGGGCGGGGCCCGCGGCGAGACGTTGAGCTTCGCCCGCCGCGACTGATCTGCCGCCGAAAATTCTCCGCGAAATTGGGGGCACCTCCCGCTTGCGGGGGACATTCCAGGCTGTGATCTCGCGGGATCAACGACCAGGAATGCTATTTCGCGGAAGACTTCAGCCATGGCGTTCGCGGCGGCCGACAAGCGGGTGTTGATCACCGGCGCCTCGTCGGGCGTGGGCGCAGCGCTGGCGCGGGGGTTGGCCTCGCAAGGGGCGGTCGTCGGGTTGATCGCCCGCAGGCGCGACCGGCTCGCCGAGGTGCTGGCCGACTGCCGGACGTCGTCGCCGGACTCGACGATGTGGGTGGCCGACCTCGCCGACACCGAGGCCGTCGGCCCGCTGGCGGTGCAGGCATGGGACACGCTCGGCGGCATCGACGTGCTGGTCAACAACGCGGCCGTGCCCAAGCGCCGGGCTGTCACTGCGCTGGAACCATCGGATGCGGAGGCCGTGATGGCGGTGAACTTCTTTGCGCCCATGCGCCTGACGCTCGCCGTCCTGCCCCGGATGCTGGCGCGCGATGCCGGCGTCATCGTCAATGTGGCCAGCGTCGGCGGCCGGCTGGGCATTAACCATGAATCTGCCTACTGCGCAAGCAAGTTCGCACTTTGCGGATGGAGCGAGGCGATGGCCGTCGACCTCCACGGCACCGGGATCTCCGTGAAGCTGATCCAGCCGGGACCCGTCGACACCGAAATCTGGGACCGGCCGGACAACGACGACCCACTCTACGACGGGCCCAGAGTGCCTGCAGCCGATGTCGCCGACGGCATCATCGCCGCGCTTGGCGACGACCACTTCGAGCACTACCTGCCCGACCTGAAGGCGGTCGTCGACGCCAAGAACTCCGACATCGACGCCTTCATCAAGGGCGCAGCGGCGATGGGCCGGCCATGAAGGCGCTGGTGTTCGGCGTGCCGGGCGAATCCTTCGATGTACCCAGCGACGCCAACGTCCTGCTCCGGAACCTCGCGAGCTCACCCGTCGCACTACAGGAAGTGCCCGATCCTCAACCGCTGCGAGACGATTGGGTGATCACCCGGCCGCGGCTGACCGGCATCTGCGGCTCGGACTCCAAGCAGATCCTGCTCGACTTCGGCGAGGGTGACGCCGACAACGCGATGGCCGCGTTCTGCTCGTTCCCCCAAGTCATGGGCCACGAAGTGGTGGCCGACGTGGTGGCGATGGGACCGAGGGCCCGTGGCCTGGAGATCGGTCAGCGGGTGGTGCTCAACCCGTGGCTGTCGTGCGGACCACGCGGCATCGAACCGCCCTGTCCCGCGTGCGAATCCGGGGACTTCAGCCTGTGCTGGAGTTTCGCCGACGGCGACATCAGGGCGGGCATCCATTCCGGCGTTTCGGCCGACGTAACCGGCGGCTACGCCGAGCTGATGCCTGCCCACGACAGCATGCTGCACCCGGTGCCCGAGATAGTGCCCGACGAAATGGCCGTATTCGCCGACCCGTTTTCGGTGTCCCTGCATGCGATCACCCGTCATCCGCCGCCGCCGTCGGGCCGGGTGCTGGTGTACGGCGCCGGGTCGCTCGGATGCTGTGCGGTGGCGATCCTGGCAGCGCTCTACCCCGACGTGGAGGTCGCCGTTGTGGCCCGTTTCCAGGCGCAAGCCGATACCGCCGATCGGCTGGGAGCCGCGAAAGTGCTTGCGCCCGAACCGCGGCTCGCGCTCATCGAGGAGCTCGTCGCCTGGGGCGGCGGACGGCTACGGCAACCGTTGCAGGGCCTGCCGATGGCGCACCCTGGCCCGATCGACGTCGTCTACGACACGGTCGGCAAGCCGCAGACATTCGAGGTCGGCGTGCGGGTGCTGGCGTCGCGGGGGACGCTGGTGAAGGCGGGCGTTCATGCGCCCGGCCGGTGGGAGTGGAGCCCGCTGTACTTCAAGGAGATCAGCTGGGTTGGTTCCAATGCGTTCGGCGTCGAAGAGGTCGACGGCGTCCGCAAGCACGCGATCGATCACTACCTCGACATGGCCGTCGGCGGTCGAATTGACCTGCGCCCCATGCTGACTCACACCTTCCCGCTCGAGCGGTGGCGCGACGCCTTCGCCGTCATCGCCGACCAGGAGCGCAGTGGTGCCGTCAAGGTCGCGATCGACCAGCGCTGAGATCGACGTTTTGGCGCGTTCTTCTCCCACTTTTTCGCCCAATTGTCGGTTTGGGCGATAACTAGAGTGGGTGTTGCCGCAGGTAGGTGTAGATGCTGGCGAAGTTCTTGTTCACCTCGTCGGGTATCGGCACGGGGCCGCCGAGAGCCCGTGCGCCCCAAGCGATCTGGGCGGTGCGTTCGACGAGCGCGGTGACATGCAGCACCTTGTCCGGCCGCGGGCCGACGGCGACGAGTCCGTGGTTGGCGATCAGCGTCGCCGCCCTGCCCTCGAGCGCCTTGACCGCGTTGTTGCCGACATCGGGTGTGCCGGAGGCGGCGTAGTCCGCACATCGGATCTCCCCGCCGCAGTACACGGCGAATTCGTCGACGCAGGCCGGAATCGGTTGATGGGCGACGGCGAACATGGTGGCCCACACCGGATGACTGTGGATGACGCTGCCGATGTCGTCGAATGCGCGGTAGCACGCCAAATGCAGCTGCATCTCCGACGACGGGGAGCGGCCGTCGGCGGCTTGCACCACCGCGCCGTCGGGGCCGACCACCACGAGGTCGTCGATCGCCATGTCTGCGTAGTCCACCGACGACGGGGTGATGACGAGGTTGCCGTCTTCCCGGCGCGCGGAGATGTTGCCCGCGGTGCCCTCGACCAGACCGCGCCGCAGCATGTCCTTGGCCGCCGCAAGCACAGCCGATTCGGCGTTGTCCACGAATCTCATCGCGCCAGCACCTCCGGGTTCACGACGTTGGTTGGCTTGTCACCCGACAGCAGCGCTTCCAGACCGTCGGCGACCATCTGCGCCTGCCTGGCCTCAGTGTTCCACGTAGCCCCGCCGATGTGCGGCGTCAGCACCACGTTGGGCAGACCCGTCAGCGGGTGCTCGACCGGCAGCCATTCGCCCTCGAAATGGTCGAGGCCCGCGGCGGCGACCTTGCCGCTCTTCAGCGCGTCGACGAGCGCATCCGTGTCGTGCAATTGGGCCCGCGCGGTGTTGAGGAACACGACGCCGTCACGCATGGCGGCGAACTGGTCGGCGCCGATCATCCCGACGGTGTCGTCGGTGACCGGCGCGTGCAGAGAGACGATGTCGGCCGCATCGAGTACCTCGTCGAGGCTGTGACGGGCTTCGTCGTTGTACGGGTCAAACGCGATGACCGATACGCCAAGTCCTTCCAATCGCCATCGCAGCGCCCTGCCGACGGCGCCGAGGCCCACCAGGCCCGCGGTGCGGCCGGCGATCTCGCCGCCACGAAACCGTTGGTAGGGGATGGTTCCGTCGCGAAACACCTGGCCGGTGCGGACGTCCGCGTCGGCGGGCAGCACGTGACGGGTGGCCGCGAACAGCAGCGCGACGGCCATCTCGGCGACCGCGTCGGCGTTGCGACCAGGGGTGCTCAGCACAGGAATCCCCGCGGCGGTGGCGCCACCGATGTCGACGTTGTTGGGGTCGCCGCGGGTGGATGCGATCAGCAGCAATGGAAGTTCGAACACCGGCCCGCGCACCGAATCGGATTCCACCACAAGAACATCGGCGCCCTCGGTGCGGGCGCGGTCGGCGAGCTGCTCTTCGCTGTAGATCCGCAGCGGCGTCTTGTCGATCCACGGGTCGTAGACCACATCGGCCAGCTGGCGCAGCTTGTCGAAACCGGCCCCCCGTAGCGGGGCGGTCACCAGGGCGCGGGGTCTTGCGGTCACGAATGCCCATGCTGGCGTACGGTGACGCGCGTGTCACGCGAAGAGGTGACAATCGGCATCGACATCGGCACGACCGCGGTCAAGGCGGTGGCCGCCGACGAGCACGGCCGGGTGGTCGCGCGCACCCGGATCCCGCACCGTCTCGGGATACCGGCACCGGACAAACTCGAACACGACGCCGGTGAGGCCTGGCGCAACGGCCCGCTGGCGGCGCTGGATCGGCTCGGCCGGCCGGACGCCCGCGCGGTGGCCGTGTCGGCGATGGTGCCGTCGCTGACGGCGGTCGACGCCGATGGCGTTCCGATCACGCCGGGCCTGCTGTACGGCGACAGCCGCGGCAGGGTGGCCGAGCCGACCGGCGGCATGGGATTCATGGTCGGCGAGACGGCCGAGTTTCTGCGGTGGACGGCGCGCGAGGCGCCCGACGCCGCGGGGTACTGGCCCGCGCCCGCGGTCGCCAACCACGCGCTGGCGGGTGAGCCCGTCATCGACTTCGCCACCGCGTTCACCACGCTGCCGCTGTTCGACGGCACCGGCTGGGACGCGAAGGCGTGTGCCGAGTGCGGCGCACCGGTCGACCGCATGCCACGGGTGGAGGGGCCGGGTGTCGCCGTCGGTCAGGTGCACAACAGCGAGGCCGTGCTGGCGGCCGGTGCCATCGACGCCACTTGCGAGCAGATGGTGTCGGGTGCAGGCGAGGACGGTGACGTGCTGGTGCTGTGCGGCACCACATTGATCGTGTGGTCGACCATCACCGAAGCCCGCGACGTGCCGGGGCTGTGGACCATTCCCCACACGGTGGCGGGCAGGTGTCAGATCGGTGGCGCCAGCAACGCCGGTGGGCTCTTCCTCAATTGGGTGGATCAGCTTGTGGCGGATAGTGATTCGGCGGCGACAAGCCCTAGTGAAGTTCCGGTGTGGTCGCCGTACGTGCGGGGCGAGCGCACGCCGTACCACGATCCGGATCGTCGCGCGGTGCTCGCCGGGCTCAACCTCGCCCACGGCCCGGCATCGGTGCGACGCGCCGCATACGAGGCGTCCGGTTTCGTCGTGCGCCACCTCATCGAGCTGGGTGGGGCCCAAGCGAGGCGGATCGTGGCCACCGGGGGAGGAACCCGCGTCGCGCCGTGGATGCAGGCCATCGCCGACGCGACCGGCCTTCCCGTCCAGGTGTCGGGTGTGCCCGAGGGTGCGGCGCTGGGCGCGGCGTTCCTCGCGCGCATGGCCGTCGGCCTGGAGTCGTCGATCGCCGACGCGGCCCGGTGGGCGTCGACCCAACGCACCGTCGAGCCGAATCCCGCTTGGAAACTTCCGACAGAAGAGCGTTACGGCCGATTCCTCGAGATGTCGAAGTACGGGATGTCGATCTAGACCAGGCGGCTCGCTCTATCCGTCTTTGGACAGCAGAGGCCCGAGCGGTCCCAAATCGATGTTGAGGTCCTCGGGTTCGAGCCCGAAGTGCTCTCGCAGTTCGGTCATTTTCTCTTCCAGGAGCATCAGCGTGGTTCCGATTTCTTCGACCTTTTCGTCGCTGAGATCACCGCGGTCCACGCGTCTGATCGCCTGACGCTCCATCAGTTGCCGTAAGAGCTCTATCAATGTCAGGACCAGGGTCGCCAAACCTCGCTCCACGGTCGCCGGATCGGAATTGATACGGTGTCGTGTCGACGTGGTGTCGCTGCGCTGCACCTCGTGCGGTGGGCCTGTCATAGCCGACCGCCCATCCCGATCTCATCCATCAACGAGCCGACCGACGAGACAAGTGTCCGCAGCGAAATGACGACGAGGTCGACATCGGCGATGGACAACGTGATGTCCCCGCTGATCACGACACCGCCCGCGAGCACCCGGTCGAGCAGGTCGACCAGGGCGACGTCCCGGTTGTTGTCCGACGGCATCATCTCGGTCATGAGCTGACCACGTCGCCTGCGAACGAGTAAGGGGGCCATGGGCCGGTGACCTCGAGTTCGATCCCAGGACTATCGCGGGCAACGGATGCGACGAGCGCACGGAAGCCATCGATGCCTTCTGTGTCGACCAGATACGTTCCGTTCAGCACGGTCCAGTCGCTCCGGCCGGAGAGGCTGCGATCACTGGCCGGTTTGCGTTTCCCGTCGACGGCGTGGCTCAACAACCGGGCGTGAATGCGGTCGGCGTGCTCCGCTGCGACGCGGAAGGCCTCGTCGTTTGCAGCCAGCGCCCGTCGCCTGCGCATCAGTAAGCCGTGCCGGACATCTTTTCGCCCGCCCCTCCGCCAGCCGAATCCTGTTGTTTGGCAAGGGCTTCGGGGTCAGCGTACGCTTTGACCCCCAGCTCGGCTCGGGCGGTGACGTGGCGGAGCGCGGCGATGAAATCGTCGTGCCGGGCTTCGAGTAACTCGCTTACCCGCTCGTCGTCGAGGTAGACGGTCGCCATCCGCATGGGCACAACCGGCCCGAATCGCGCGATGGCAGATATCACCGCATCGTGAGCCCGTGCCGTCGCCGCCAACCAGTCGAGGTCCTCCAGATTGCGACGCAAACCGTCTTCGCCGAATTGGTCGAGACCGACGGTTCCGACGACGGCCGTCAATCCGGTGCTGGTCACTGCGCGGATGGGCTCACCCGATACGCCGACCAAACCTGAGAGGCGAGGCTCGGCCGCATCACTTTCCACGACCGCGTATGTCCAGACTCCTTCAGTCGGCATCCTCGTGCTCCGCGGATCGGCGCTTCACCCCGCGTCGCTGGCCGTTTCCCGACTCGAGTTCCTCGATCCGCTCGCGGAGCTGCTCGTTCTCGAGTTGGAGTTTGGAGCTCTTACCGCTGAGCCACGGATCGTTTTCCCACCAGTCGATTCCGGCTTCTTTGGCGGTCTCCAGGGAGGCGACGACCAACCGGAGCTTGATGGTCAAGAGCTCGATATCGAGCAGGTTGACCCGGATGTCGCCGGCGATGACGATGCCCGTATCGAGCACCCGTTCCAAGATGTCGGCGAGGTTCGTCCCCTGACCGCCGGACACCGATGAGCCGCCACCCGTTGCATGGGTGAGAAGTCGCTGTTGGGACTGAGTGTCACTACGAACCGCTCCCGCTGAAACGCGTAATTAACCCAGCCGTCAGCGCATCGGCATTCATCCCGGCCAGCGTGGGTATACGTCGGTGGTGACGTGCCATGCTTTTGTGCTCGGCGGCGGCGGCGTGCTTGGCGCCGCCGAAGTCGGTATGGCGCGCGCATTGACCGAAGGCGGCGTGCGGCCCGACTTGGTGTTCGGTACCTCCGTTGGCGCTATCAACGGCGCGGCGATAGCCGCCGATCCCACACCCGAAGGTGTCAGCCGGTTGTTGGAGATGTGGGGGGAACTCGGCCGCCACGGCGTACTCGACGGTTCACTGGTCGGTCGGGTTGCCGGCCTCATGACGCGTCGGACCGCGCTGCATGGCAACGGCAAACTGCGACGGGTATTGCGCGACGGATTGCCTGTCGAGAAGTTCGAGGATCTTCCTGTTCCGTTCGAGTGTGTCGCGGCCAGCATCGAGCGTGCCCGCGAAAGCTGGTTCGGCAGCGGGGATTTGGTCGAGGCAGTGCTCGCGTCTTGCGCGTTGCCAGGCGTCTTCCCGCCGGTGCGAATCGGTGGCGAACATTATTACGACGGCGGCCTCGTGAACAGCATCCCGTTGGACCGGGCGGTGAAGTGTGGCGCCGACACCATATGGGTCCTACACGTCGGACGCGTGGAGGAGGATCTGGCCGCCCCGCGATTTTTATGGGAGGTCGGCTTCGTCGCGTTCGAAATTTCGCGCAGGCATCGCTTTTTGAGCGATCTCGAGCGGGTGAGCTCTGAAGTGACCGTGCACGTTCTTCCGACCGGGTTGCCGAAGCGGCCCCCCGAGATGTGGTCCAACCTCCGCTATCGCGACGCCCGGCGCATCTCGGGTCGCGCCGAACTGGCATATGCCGCGACCCTCGAGTACCTGGCGGCGAATCAATGACTGTGCTGCGTCGCGCGATCACCATGCCGCTGGTCGTCGGTTTGATGGTTCTCGTGTTGGCCCTCGGTCCGCTGCTACTCCTCGGCGCGGGAGTGATCGGACTCGCCACGCGATCAAGCCGGCCTCCGCGCACCGTCGCTTTGGCGATGGCGTATGCAGTCATCGAACTGCGCACCCTGGGGCAGGTGCTGCGCGGTAACCGCGACTGCGACCAGATGATTCACGACTTCCTGGTGTCCGCCCACACCGCCGTGCGCAGATTTCTCGATGTGGAGGTCGTACTCGAGGCGGGCTCGGTGAGGCCGGACACGATTCCGCGCGACCAGCCACTGATCGTCCTGTCACGACATTGCGGTCCCGGCGACAGCGTTCTCGTCTCCTGGTTACTGGCCGTCCAATACCAATTGCGGTTGAGGGTCGTACTCAAAGCGATGCTGCGGTGCGAACCTCTGCTCGATCTGGCGGGTGAGTGGGGTTGCCTGTGCTTTCTCGGGCGCGGCGACCGAGCGCGCAGACAGATCCGCTTCCAGGCGGAGTCCCTGACCAAGGGCCAGGCGATGCTGCTGTTTCCCGAGGGCGCGAACTTCAGCTTGCCGCGGTGGCGCGACGCGATCCAACGCCTCCGTTCCACCGGCAACCTGCGCGCTGCCGCCACTGCGCTGCGGCAGTCGCATACGCTGCCGCCGCGCAGTGGTGGCGCCGCAGCCGCAGTTGCGGGTGCGCCGAACGCCAACATGCTCGTGCTGACTCACAACGGCTTCTGCGCCGACGGCCGGGCCCGTCCTTGGTGGCAACTTCCGGTACACCGACAGCTGCTTGTCCGCACCGTCGTGGTGCCGGCCGCGCAGGTTCCATCGCCGAAGCAGCTGGGAGACTGGCTCGATCAGACATGGACTCAAGTCGATACCTGGGTTGCGGCGCATGCCGAGCAACCCTGAAACGTCGGCTAGCGCTTGATCGCGCTGAGGTAGCTCATCTCGGCGAAGAAGCCTATGGCGCCGTCTTCGGGAAATTCGAATCCGTTGTCGGCGTAGGCATCCGGTATTTTTCGCTCCGTGACGTCCCAACCGTGGCCGGTGAGGTAGTCGACCACGTCACTGCGCTTCTCGTGATAGATGAGGTCACGCATCTCGAAGTCGTGACCGTACTTCTTGAGCCGATCCGATATCAGCTGCGACCGCTCGTCGGAGAACATGCTGACGTCCGGGATGTGCTCGGTGGCGACTCTGCTGCCTGGCGCGCTGAGTTCGTCGATCCTGTCGAACAGAAGGTCCTGCGCTTCGGGTGGCAGGTAGATGAGCAGACCTTCGGCGATCCACGCCGTCGGCTGCGTGGCATCGAAGCCCTTGTCGCACAAAGCTTTCGGCCAGTCGTTTCGTAAGTCTATTGCGATGGCGCGCCGGTCGGCCTTCGGCTGGGCGTCCAGCCCCGCCAGCGTCGTCGACTTGAACTCGATCACCTCCGGCTGGTCCACCTCGTACACGACCGCCCCATCCGGCCACGGCAACCGGTAGGCCCTGGCGTCGAGTCCCGAGGCCAGGATCACGAACTGGCGCACACCGGCCGCCGCGGCGTCGGTGAACAACCTGTCGAAATGGCGGGTACGCACCGCCATTCCCTCCGCCGACCGCCTGATGCTGAACCGCGGGTCGACGTCCTCCAACTCCTCCAGGTTGACCTCGCCGTCGAGAACCTTTGTGAAGAACTCGAGGCCGACGGCGCGCACCAGCGGCTCGGCGAACGGGTCGTCGATCAATCCCTCGCGGTTGGCCAGCACCCGCTGGGCGGCCACCATTGTGGCGGTCGCTCCCACGCTGGAGGCCAGGTCCCAGCTGTCGTCGTCGGTGCGGGCCATCACGCTCCCTGCAGCGCCGCCGTGAGGTAGCCCGAGTCGCCGATGGCCCCGATGAGCTCGTCGTCGGGCAGCTCGAAACCGTTGGCGGCGAACGCGTCGGCGGTCGAGCGCGTGCTCACCTGCCAACCGTGCGACGACAGGTACTCGCGGGCGGTATTGCGCTCTCCCGCGTAGAACAGCTCAGACAGCTTGAGGCTCGAGCCCGCCCGTTGCGAGCGCTCGTCCAATCGCTTCGCCCAGTCGTCGGGCAACGATTTCATGTCCATGTGCTCGGTGGCCAACCGACTGCCCGGGGCAGACAGCGCCGTGATGTGATCGAACAGCCGATCCTGCGCGTCCGGCGGCAGATAGGGCAGCAGACCTTCCGCGATCCAGGCGGTCGGCTGGGCGGGATCGAAGCCCGCTTCCTGTAGTGCGGCGGGCCAGTCGTCACGTAGGTCGATGGCGACCGTCTTGCGCGTTGCCTTCGGCGCCGCGCCGAGGTCGTCGAGTGTCGTGGTCTTGAAGGCGATCACCTCGGGCTGGTCGACTTCGAAGACCACCGTGCCCGTGGGCCATGGCAGCCGGTAGCTGCGCGTGTCAAGGCCTGCGGCCAGGATGACGGCCTGGCGGATACCGGCTTCAACCGCTGCCGTGAAGAAGTCGTCGAAAAACCGTGTCCGCACAGCAATCTGCTCGCTCATGGTCTTGCGGTTCATCAACGGGTCGTCCTCGTTGAGCGTCTCTCCGTCGACGATCTTGACGAAGGCGTCCAGGCCGACGGCCCGCACCAGCGGCTCGGCGAACGGGTCGTCGAGCAGCGCGTCGGGTCCCTGGGAAGCGACCGCTCGAGACGCCGCGACCGCGGTCGCGGTCGCGCCCACGCTGGAGGCCAGATCCCAGCTGTCGTTGGCGGTACGTGCCATCGAATGTGTCCCTACTGTCGGATTGCGGTGACGGCCAGCGAATCTCGCATCGGCGCAAGCTCTTCGCTGTCGGGGAAGTGCCGTCCGTACTCGGTGAACATCTCCGGCCTGCTGCGGGCGGACACCTGCCACCCGTGCTCGGTGAGGTATTCGACGACGGGATTGCGTTCGCCTTTGTAGAACAGGTCCGCGAGGTTCATATCGAAGCCGTGCTTCTGCCACCGCTCACGGAATGCCTGTGCCCGCTCGCCGATGCCCGCGCCCGCGTCCGGGTGGTACTCGGTGGCCAGCCTGCTGCCCGGCGCGGACAGCTTCGCGATGTCGTCGAAGAGCCGGTCCTGCGCCTCTGGCGGCAGGTACACGAGCAAGCCTTCCGCGGTCCAGGCGGTCGGCTCGGTGGGATCGAATCCGTTGCTGCGCAACGCCGCAGGCCAGTCGTCGCGGAGGTCGATGCTGACCGCGCGACGGTCCGCCGTCGGCTCAGCACCGATCGACGCCATCGTCGCGTTCTTGAACTCGATCACCTTCGGCTGGTCGATCTCGTAGACCACTGTCCCGTCCGGCCAGGACAGCCGGTAGGCGCGCGCATCGAGGCCCGAAGCCAGGATCACCGCCTGCCGTATCCCGGCGGCCGCCGCCTCGTCGAAGAAGTCGTCGAAGAACCTGGTGCGCACCGCCATCACGTCCACGATCAGCCGGGTGGCATCGCCGCCGTCGTCGTCGGAAACACCGAATTCACCGTCGAGCAGCCGGACGAAGAAGTCCAGTCCGACGGCGCGTACCAGTGGCTCGGCGAACGGATCGTCGATGAGCGCGTTTGGCTCCTTGCTGGCCATCGCCCGTGCCGCGGCGACCATCGTCGCGGTCGCGCCGACGCTGGACGCGATGTCCCAGCTGTCAGCGTCGGCCCTTGTCATTGCTTGGTGCCTCGGTTCCCGCTCGCTCCGAGCCCAAGAGTGCCGCTGATGTAGCGCAGGTCAGCGAACGGGGTGTCACCGTCGAAGGGGGGGTATCCGTGCGCCGTCAGCAGCTCGTTGACGTTGTTGCCGTTCACCTGCCAGCCGTGGTTGGCCAGGTACGCCGACGGCTCGTTGCGATCGCCGAGGTAGACGAGATTGGCCCAGTCGAGGTCGTAGCCGTGTTCGCGCCACCGCTCGGCGGCCGACTCCATCTTCTCCATCGCTTCGTCGACATCGTTCTGGTCGATGGGCGGTGCGCTCTCGGTGGCCAGATGGCTGCCCGGGGCGCTGAGCTCGGTGATCGTGTCGAGCAGCCGGTCCTGCGCGTCGGGCGGAAGATAACCCAGCAGCCCTTCTGCGCTCCACGCCGTGGGCTGCTCGGGATCGAAGCCGGCCTCCTTCAGCGCGGCGGGCCAGTCGAAACGCAGATCGATCGCCACGGCGCGGCGGTCGACGGTGGGCTCGGCGCCGATCTCGGTCAGAGCCCGGGTCTTGAACTCGATCACCTGCGGCTGGTCCACCTCGTAGACGACGGTGCCCGCAGGCCACGCCAGCCGGTAGGCGCGAGAGTCAAGGCCCGACGCGAGGATCACCACCTGCTTGATACCTGCGGCGGTCGCTTCGGTGAAGAAGTCGTCGAAGAACTTGGTCCGCACCGCCATGTTGTCGACCATCCGGTCCATGCCGGCGTTCTTGTCGTCATCGACGTCGAAGGCGGACGGATCCAGCTCACCGGTGGCCAGCTTGGTGAATACGTCGACGCCCACTGCCCGCACCAGAGGCTCGGCGTACGGGTCGCTGATCAACGCGCCATCGATCCTGGTCACCATCGCGCGGGCAGCGGCCACCATCGTGGCAGTGGCCCCCACACTGGAGGCCAGATCCCATGAGTCGTCGTCTGTACGCGGCATGCAAAACCCCTTGTCGATCACTTATCCGTCAATTACTTAGCTGATGTAACGAGCTGCCATCGACTGTACGCCCTCAGTCTGAAAACTCGTCTGACCTCAGTGCCTGCACCTGCGGATGCGGGATAGAAAGCTACCAACTGTTACTCTCGTAGACTGCGTGACTCCGCAGGCTGGGCGCCTGCCGGGGCTCGGCATATGACTTAACCGACACGCTGGAAAAGACCAGCCCCATTTGGCACGCCGCGATTTGAGCCCGGCTGCGCAGGAGGAAAGAGTGCTCTCGGCTTTCATCTCATCGCTGCGGACAGTCGACCTGCGACGCAAGATCCTGTTCACGCTCGCGATCCTGATCCTGTACCGGATCGGCGCTTCGATTCCGTCGCCCGGGGTCAACTACCCCAACGTCCAGAAATGCATCCAGCAGCTCAGCGGCAGCGACGCGGGACAGATCTACTCGCTGATCAACCTGTTCTCGGGTGGTGCGCTGCTGCAGCTGGCGGTGTTCGCGATCGGCATCATGCCGTACATCACCGCGAGCATCATCGTGCAGTTGCTCGGCGTGGTCATCCCGCGATTCGAGGAACTCCGCAAGGAGGGCCAGGCGGGCCAGGCCAAACTCACCCAGTACACCCGCTACCTGTCGATCGCGCTGGCGCTGCTGCAATCCACCAGCATCGTGGCGCTCGCCGCCAACGGCGGCCTGCTGCGGGGCTGCCAGCTCGACATCATCGAGAACTCGTCGATCTTCACCCTCGCCGTCATCGTCATCGTGATGACCGCGGGCGCCGCGCTGGTGATGTGGATGGGCGAGCTGATCCAGGAACGCGGCATCGGCAACGGCATGTCGCTGCTGATCTTCGCCAGCATCGCGGCCCGCATCCCGACCGAGGGCAAGAACATCCTGGACAGCCGCGGACCCATCGTCTTCACCGCGGTCTGCGTGGCCGCGCTGGTCATCATCATCGGCGTGGTGTTCGTCGAGCAGGGCCAACGCCGTATCCCGGTTCAGTACGCCAAGCGCATGGTCGGGCGCCGTATGTACGGCGGCACCTCGACGTATCTGCCGCTGAAGGTCAACCAGGCAGGCGTCATCCCGGTGATCTTCGCGTCATCGCTGATCTACATCCCGCACCTGATCACGCAGCTGATCCAGGCAGGCAAAACCAGCGCGGGCAGCGGCTGGTGGGACAAGTTCGTCGCGAACTACCTGACCAACCCGGCCAGCCCGTCCTACATCGGGATCTACTTCGGCCTGATCGTGTTCTTCACGTACTTTTACGTGTCGGTGCAGTTCAACGTCGATGAGCGGGCCGACGAGATGAAGAAGTACGGCGGTTTCATCCCCGGCATCCGGCCCGGCAAGCCGACCGCCGACTACCTGCGTTTCGTGCTCAACCGGATCACCCTTCCCGGCTCGATCTACCTCGGCGTCATCGCCGTGCTGCCGAACCTCTTCCTGGAGATCGGCAACACCGGCACCGTGCAGAATTTGCCGTTCGGTGGAACAGCGGTTCTGATCATGGTTGGTGTCGGGTTGGATACGGTCAAACAGATCGAGAGCCAGCTGATGCAGCGCAACTACGAAGGGTTCCTGAAGTGAGAGTCGTTCTGCTCGGACCGCCGGGGGCGGGCAAAGGCACGCAGGCCCAGAAGTTGTCCGAGAAGCTCGGCATTCCGCAGATCTCCACCGGCGACCTCTTCCGGGAGAACATCAGCAACGGCACTCCGCTCGGGCTGGAAGCCAAGCGCTACCTCGACGCGGGCGACCTGGTGCCGTCGGAGCTGACGAACAAGCTCGTCGAGGACCGCATCGAGCAGCCCGACGCCGCCGACGGCTTCATCCTGGACGGGTATCCGCGATCGGTGGAGCAGGCCCAAGCACTCGACGAGATGCTGACGAACCACGACACCAAGCTCGACGCCGTGCTGGAGTTCTCGGTGTCCGAGGAGGAGCTGTTCAGTCGCCTGAAGGCCCGCGGCCGCGCCGATGACACCGAGGAAGTCATCCACAACCGGATGAAGGTGTACAGCGACGAGACGAAGCCGCTGCTGGAGTACTACGGCCACAACAACCTGCAGTCCGTCGACGCCGTCGGCGGCCTCGACGAGGTGTTCGCCCGCGCTCTACGCGCGCTCGGCAAGTAACCATGATCGCCCTGCCGGTGCTACGACACCGCAAGGTGGTCGAGGCGCGCAGTGCCGGAGAACTCGACGCGATGGCCGCAGCCGGTGCTGTGGTCGCGGCGGCTCTGAAGGCGGTGCGGGACGCCGCGGCGCCGGGCGTATCCACCCACGACCTCGACGAGATCGCCGAATCGGTGATCCGCGACGCCGGCGCCACCCCCTCGTTCCTGGGCTATCACGGTTTTCCGGGCAGCATCTGCTCGTCGGTGAACGACCGCGTCGTGCATGGGATTCCGTCGCCGGCCGAGACGCTTGCGGCTGGCGATCTGGTGTCCATCGATTGCGGTGCGATCCTCGACGGCTGGCACGGCGACTCGGCGATCACGTTCGGTATCGGGACGCTGATCCCGGTCGATGTGGCGCTGTCGCAGGCCACCAAGGAGTCGATGGAAGCCGGCATCGCCGCCATGGTCCCCGGCAACCGGCTGACCGACGTCTCACATGCCATCGAAAAAGGCACCCGTTCGGCCGAAAAACGACATGCCCGCAAGTTCGGCATCGTGGCAGGGTATGGCGGTCACGGCATCGGCAGGCGCATGCACATGGACCCGTTTCTGCCCAACGAGGGCCAGCCGGGACGCGGTCCGTACCTGGCTACAGGATCGGTGTTGGCCATCGAACCGATGCTGACCCTCGGCACGTCCAAGACGGTGATTTTGGCCGATGAATGGACAGTTGTCACCGCAGACGGCACTCGTGCTGCACACTGGGAGCACACGGTTGCTGTCACGGACGATGGGCCCCGGGTCTTGACGGTTTAGCTCGACAAACTGCCCAGTTGATCGGGCAAAACCGGTGAACCGGATCCGCCTCGGCCTCGTATTAACGAGGGAGGTTTGAATGGATCATCCGGAGGCCGCCTTGATGCGCGTTCTTTACGAAGAGCACGGCGCAGCCTTGTGGCGTTATGCCGTGCGGCTTACCAATGATCCAGCCCGAGCAGAGGATGTGGTGCAAGAAACATTGCTGCGAGCATGGCAGCATCCAGAAGTCACCGACGGGGACAGGTCGGCGCGAGCCTGGCTGTTCACCGTCGCCCGAAATATGATCATCGATGAGCGGCGCAGCGCAAGGTTTCGAAGCGAGACCGGAACCCCGGACCCCGAGAAAACCTACGATCGCGCCGGCCCGGATGAGGTGGATTCCGCCTTGGACCGAATGCTATTGAGTGGCGCCCTGGCACAGCTGTCCCCCGAACACCGAGCGGTGATCCGGCGGTCGTACTACCAGGGCTGGACGACCGCCCAGATCGCGGCCGATCTTGATATCGCCGAAGGCACTGTGAAATCAAGGCTGCATTACGCCGTTCGGGCGTTGCGCCTCTCACTACAGGAAATGGGGGTGACCCGATGACGCCGATCGCAAAGCGCGACGACGACTTGCGCGAAGACGACGCCTACGCGTTGTGGGACGCCGCCTACGTCCTTGGCTCACTGTCGGGAAGCGAACGGCGCGAATTCGAAGCGCATATGGCCACGTGCCCGAGCTGCCGGGCCGCCGTCTCCGAGCTGAGCGGCATCCCGGCGCTGTTGGCGCAGCTCAATGCCAAGGAGGTGGAAGCCCTCGACGAACCATCGGCGGAAGCCCCGGCGATGCGGCCAGAAGTGCTCGATTCATTGCTGCAAAAGGTTGAGTGGCGGCGTAAGCGCACGCGCAGGTTGAGCGTGATGACGCTGGCCGCTGCGGCGGTCGTGCTGGCCGTTGCGCTGGTGATAGGGATCTGGCCCGTCATCGGCGGCGGCGATGGCGGCGAACAGCCGATGGCTTCTGCGGTGACGATGACCAAAACGGCGCAGACGCCGATCAACGCCGAGGTCACCCTGTCGAGTTTCGGCTGGGGCACCCGGATCGACATGGTCTGTACTTATGGCGACTATGCGAGCCGCGGTCAGGCGGTGTCGCAGAACCTCGGGATGGTCGTTGTGGGTCCCGACGGATCCCAGAACCAGATTGCGACGTGGGTCGGGCTCAACGGAGCCACCGCTCTGCCGAGTGGCAGCACCACGCTGCAGAAGGACCAGATCAAGTCTGTACAGCTGGTCGACACCGATACGAAGTCGGTTCTGCTGCAAACAGATTTGTGAGTCGGGTCACGGATTGAACCGTGGTTACCCGCGGGTCGTGTCATCCTCAGAGGTGGAAAGCAGGTGACTGAATGGCCCAGAAACAGCGGGTGGTCGACCATATCGTCGGCTATTTGGCTTCGAGCGGTGTGCGGTTCATCTTCGGCGTCGACGGTGCGAATATAGAGGATCTCTACGACGCCGCGCACTTTCGCGACGACATCACCGCAGTACTGGCCAAGCATGAGTTCTCCGCTGCCACCATGGCCGACGGGTACAGCCGCAGCGGCTGCGGCCTCGGCGTCGTGGTCGCCACCTCCGGCGGCGGTTGCCTGAATACCGTTGCCGGACTTGGCGAGGCGTTGGCCAGCCGGGTGCCGGTGTTGGCGCTGATCGGGCAGGCCCCGACGAGCCTCGACGGCCGCGGCGCATTCCAGGACACCAGCGGCCGCAACGGCGCGCTCAACGGCGAGGCGCTGTTCTCCGCGGTGTCGGTGTTCTGCCGACGGGTGACGACGCCCGATGAGATCGCGACGGTGCTGCCCGAGGCGATCGCGGCGGCCCGTCGGGGCGGACCCGCGGTGCTGTTGCTCCCGAAGGACATTCAGCAGGCCGGCGTCGACTTCGGCCCCCTCGCCAGCGGCATCTCGGTCGGCAGACTGCTCGGTGACCCGCAAGCCATCGCGCAGGCGCTGCGCAGCGCAGACGGTCCGATCACGATCGTCGCAGGCGAACAGGTCGCCCGCGACGACGCACGCGGCGAACTCGCGCAGCTGCGTGCAATGCTGCGCGCGCGGGTGGCCACCGTCCCCGACGCGAAGGACGTCGCGGGTACCCCGGGGCTCGGCTCGTCGTCGGCACTCGGCGTGACCGGCGTGATGGGACATCCCGCGGTGGCCACGGCGATCGCCGAAAGCGCCCTGTGCCTGTTGGTCGGCACCCGGCTGTCTGTGACGGCGCGCGCGGGGCTGGACGATGTGCTGGCGTCCGTGCCGACCTACTCCATCGGGTCCGCGGCGCCCTTCATGCCGAGCACGCACGTCCACACCGAGGATCTGCGCGGCTCCCTGACGCTGCTGACGCAGGCGCTGAACGGCAACGGCCGCCCCACCGGCGTGCGGGTACCGGACATAGTGCCTAAAAGCGAGCTGCAACCCCCACTGCACGACGGCCCAGGGGTGCGTTATCGGGACGCGATGACGGTGCTCGACGGGATGCTTCCGGACGGTGTCGACATCATCGTCGACGCAGGGAACATCGGCGCCTCGGCGATCCACTACCTGCCCGCCCGCCGTGACGGACGATTCATCGTCGCGCTGGGTATGGGTGGTATGGGATACAGCTTCGGCGCAGGCCTCGGCGTCGCGTTCGGGCGTCGGCGGCGTACCGTGGTGATCGCCGGCGACGGCTCATTCTTCATGCACGGCATGGAGATTCACACCGCGGTGCAGTACGGGCTGCCCGTGACGTTCCTGCTTTTCGACAATCACGCGCACGCGATGTGCGTGACCCGCGAGCAGATCTTCTACGACGACCTCTACAGCTACAACCGGTTCGGACCGAGCCGACTGGGCGCGGGCCTGGCGGCCATGTTCCCCGGACTCACCTCGGTCGACGTCACGAGCATCGATGACCTGCCCGGCGCGTTGCAGGCGGCGCTCGACGTCAACGGTCCGTCGGTGGTCAGCGTGGAATGCTCACCCGACGAAATCCCACCATTCGCAAACTTTCTCGGCAAGGTGGCCGTGAAACCCGTTATCCCAGAGGAGAACACATCTCATGTCGTTACCCGCACTTGATGACATCACCGCCCACCGAGGCACAGCCGAGCCGATTGACGGAGTCATCCGCGTCGAGGACATGCCGAGGGAAAAGGCCACGCCCATCATCATGGACATGATGCGCTCGGTCTACCCGCATGACGAGGTATTCGGAACGTATTGCACCGTCAACGATTACATCGACTGTCCACCCGACGAGCTGTTCGACTACATGGCCGACACCCGCTGCCTGGAGGAGTGGACGTACAGTCTGCGGGGCTTCGCCCCGACCGAGGAGCCCGGGCTGTGGGTGGCATACGACAAGCTCGGCGGCCCGAAGGGCAGCCCGATCTTCACCCGCACGCTCGCCAACAAGGAGGCCCGTACGGTGGACTACCACTGCGCGTGGGACCAGGGCAAGCACCTGTGGATGATCTACCTGATGCGGGTCGTCGATGCGCAGGTGGTGTTCGACAAGCCGGGTTCCGTCGTGCTGTGGACCAACTGCCATCACCCGTTCTACGACAAGAACCCTTATCCAGAGACGGCGCCACCCCAGCGGCCCGTGTGGGTGGGCGACTTCTGGGAGATGTTCGGACCCGGCCATCTGCTGGAACTGAAGAACCTCAAGGCAATTGCCGAATATCGGCATCACAACGGCTTGCCGGTTACTCCGGCGTGGATGAAGTGAGGACCTGACATGACCGTTAGCTTGCTCGACATTTCGACGTACCTGCCCGGGGAACCGGTCAGCGCCGACTACTACGCCGGCTACGCCGAATCCGACAGCCTGCGCGAGAACGTGATGTTCAAGGCCCCGAAGTTCCGTCACCATGTGGCCGAGGACGAGACGGCCGTCGACATGGTGGAGCGTGCGGCCGCGGGCATTGTCGAACGTCGCGGCCAGGACGCCATCGCGAACGTCGACATCCTGATCACGCATGTGCAGCTGCCGGACATGCCGTTCTACGGCGCCGGTGGTGAGATGGCGAATCGCCTTGGCATGAAGCCGAATTGGGTGCTCGACCTGCACAACGGCGGATGCGCGGCGTTCATCCTCGGCATGAACGTGGCCCGCACCCTGATCGAGTCTGGGCAGGGCGAGACGGCGCTGGTCGCTGTCGTGCAGAATGCCGCTGGCACGATCTTCGACCAGGAGACCATCCGCTCGAAGGCACAGGCCTCGGTGCCGGGCGACGGTGCCGCTGTCGGTCTGGTCGCACGGTCGGACCAGTCGCCGATCCTCGACATCGAATGCCGCACGTACGGTGAATTCGCCGGCGATATGACGATTTCCGTCGATCCGGCCCGCAAGTGGTGGCAGGCAGGCCCCGGCGAAGGATGCATCGGGTTCACCGAGAGCAAGATCACCAAGGTGCTGGCCCGCGGTAACCGCCAGGTGCCCGAGGTGTCGTACGCGGTGTGCGACCGCATCGGCATCAAACCGAAGGACATCGACCTTCTGGTGACCAACCAGCCGAATAGGGCCTTCCTGCGGAACTGGCGCGACGCGCTGGAGCTGCCGAAGGAGCGACACCGCGACACCTTCGACCAGTGCGGCAATCTGTTCGCCGCGGGTGTGCCGGTGAATCTGGAGCGGGCCATCTCCGAAGGTCAGCTCAAGAAGGGTGACGTTGCGCTGATGGCCGCCTTCGCGCACGCGGGCGATTTCGCAGGCGCGGCCGCGATCAAGTGGGGCGGTCGGGACTGATGACCACCGCGGGGGGCAGGAAGGCCCGGGCGAGCGGAGACCTCTCCGAAGTCGTCGCCGCTCTACCCAGTGCGGTGAACCCGTTTGCGTTGTCGCTCAACGAGAATCCATTTTCGCCGCTGCCCGGTGTGCGCTCGGCGCTTTCGGAGTCCGTCGGCGTGGCCAACCGATACCCCGAGTTCCTCCCCGAACGGCTGCGCGCATTGATCGCAGGCCGTGTCGGCGTGCATGAGGAGCAGGTGATCATCGGCGCAGGCGCGACCGGCGTCATCATGCAGGTACTCAGCGCGGTGACCAGTCCGGGGGACCGGATGGTGATGGCGACGCCGACGTTCGACGGGTACCCGATCTTCGCCCGGATGGCCCGGCTGGTTTCGGTCACGGTGCCCCTGGACGAGCACGGCCACCACGACCTCCATGCCATGGCCGAGGCGGCAGACCAGGCACGGGTCGTGGTGCTCTGCCGTCCACACAACCCGACCGGGACCGTCGAGCCCGCGGCTGACGTCGAGCTGTTCCTGCAGCGGGTGCCGTCGGAGACGGTGGTCTTGCTCGACGAGGCCTACGTCGAGTTCCTGGCACCGGAGCACCGGCTCGACGCGCTGTCGCTGGTCGAGCGGTTCCCCAATGTGGTGGTGCTGCGGACTTTTTCGAAGGCGTACGGACTTGCCGGACTGCGCATCGGCTACGGGTTCTGCGCGCCCGATCTGGCCAGGCAGTTGTGGACCATGCAGCTGCCGTTCGGTGTCGGCATCACGGGCCTGGTTGCGGTTGCCGCCTCCTATGAGGCGGAAAGTCAGCTGCAGCAACGGATTCGGATGATTGCCTCGGAGCGACGGTATCTGCGAATGAAGCTGCACGCGATGGGGGTGTACAGCACCGACGGGCACGCCAATTTCGTCTACCTGCCCGCCTGCAGCCGACCGTGGCGGCAGTTCTTCGACGACACAGGTCTGCAGGTCCGTGCCTACGCCGACGGCAGCGTCCGGATCACCGTGGGCAACCGCCAGTCGACCCGTGCGGTGCTGGCTGCACTCGAGCCCTCCTTCGCGTCGCGTTGATTTGCGGCGTTGCGGGCGCAGGCTGCGGTATGAAGAGGCGTGGCCTCAGAACCGCCGGCCGAACCGCGCCAGCGAGATCCGATCGCCCTCGCGCGTGCCAACTGGGAGCGGTCGGGGTGGGGTGACGTCGCCAACGGCATGGTCGCCGTCACGTCGGTGATGCGGGCGCACCAGATCCTGCTGGCCCGCGTGGAGAACGCACTGCGCCCGTATGACCTCAGCTTCGCCCGCTACGAACTGCTGCGACTGCTGGCGTTCAGCCGAAACGGCGCACTGCCGATCACCAAGGCGTCGGACCGGCTGCAGGTGCACGTCACGAGCGTTACCCACGCGATCCGGCGGCTCGAGGCACACGGCCTGGTGACCCGGCTGCCGCATCCGACCGACGGACGCACCACGTTGGTGCAGATCACCAACCTCGGTCGCTCCACCGTCGAGGACGCGACCGTGACCCTGAACAAGGATGTTTTCGCCGAGATCGGCATATCCGACGACGAGTCGCGGGCGCTGGCGGAGTCGATCGAAACGCTCCGGCGCAACGCAGGCGACTTCTAATCCGCGACGTTGGGTAGCGGGATCGTCGCCGTAACGGCCGTCCCTGCGCCCGGTCGCGACCGGATGTTGAGCCGTCCACCGACGATCTCGGCGCGTTCGGCCATCGACAGCAGGCCGTAGCCGCCCATCTCGTCGCTGCCCAGCGGATTCTCGAACGTGTCGAAACCGACACCGTCGTCGACGATTTCGAGGCGCGCGATCTCCCCCGAGTCGCCGATGTCGACAGCGAACATCAGCCGCGCCGTCGAAGCGCGTGCGTGCTTGACGACGTTCTGCAGGCACTCCTGTGCGATACGGTAGAGGGCGATTTCGATGTGGTCGGGTACCCGGGTGTCGACGACGTCGACCTTGACATCGATCTGCCCTACCGAGCGGGCCAGGCTGGTGAGGCCGCCCGCCAGCCCGAGGTCGTCGAGCACCGGCGGTCGAAGACCGCCGATCGCTGCGCGCGCTTCCTGCAGCGTGAGGTCCACCAGTTCCCTTGCCATGCCGAGCTGTTCGGCCATCGCGTCGGGGTCGGCGGCGCGCGATGCCGCGTCGAGCCGATACGACAACGTGATCAGCCGCTGCGAGATGCCGTCGTGGATATCGCCCGCCAACCGGCGGCGCTCGAGCTCCTGGGCCTCGATGACCTGCTCGACGAAATTCTCGTGTGCGCGTTCGCGGACCACCAGCTGGCGGTGTAAGCGGGCCTGATGGAGTGCCCCGGCGATCAGCCTGCCGATCACCAGCAACAGTTCCACATCGCCAGATGTGAACTCGCGCCGCTCGACGGTGTGCACGTTGAGCACGCCGACCAGTCCTCCGGGATCGGTCTCCATCGGCACCGACACCATCGATGTGAAATCCGAACCACGAAGCGACTGAAACGGCATGTACCGCGGATCGGATTCCTTGTCGTGGGTGATGACCACGGGCTCGCGATGGCTGGCCACCCAGCCGGTGACGCCGGTGCCGAGCGGCAGCCGGATCTTGCCGATCTCGCTGTCGAACGGCGGCGTCGCGCCGGCGAGCGTCAACGACCGGTCGCTGTCGTCGAGGACGTGCACGAAGCAGACGTCGGTGGCCGTCGCCGCGGTGATCATCCTCGCGGCGGCCGCCGCCAGCGGTTCGACACCGGGGCCGCTCGAGGCCGCCTGGATCAACTCGCGCAGCAGGGCGAGCTCGCGGTCCGCATCGACGAGATCACGAACAGCGTTGGGGCGCAACGGGCCTCCGCCGACCGAACTCATTGAAAGATCCCCTCCCGCAGTGCGGTGGCCACCGCACCCGTCCGGTCGCTGACGCCGAGCTTGCGATAGATCGACCGCAGGTGCGTCTTCACCGTCTCGTCGCCGATCACCAGCTTGCCTGCGATGCCGCGGTTGGACAGGCCGTTGACGACGAGCGAGAGGATCTCGCTCTCGCGCTGGGTGAGGCCCTGGCGTGCGCCGGGCCAGAACTCGTCACGCTGCATCCTGGCCGCGGTGTCGGCCGCCCTCGCCGCCATGCCGGGGTCGATGGCGGTAGCGCCGCCGTGGACGAACTCGAGTTGGCGCACCAACTCGTCGCTGCTGATGCTCTTCAGCAGATATCCCGCCGCGCCGACCCGCAGGGCCTGAAACAGGTACTGCTCGTCGTCGTACACCGAGAGCATGACGACCTTGCGCCCAGGGCAGCGCTCGCGCAGCGTCTGGCAGAGATCGAGGCCGCTCGATCCCTGCATGCGAACGTCGGAGAGCACGATGTCCGGGTCGAGTTCGTCGACCACGCTGAGCGCCCGCTCAGCGCCGACCGCCTGCCCGACCACCGTCACCCGGTCGGAGAAGGCGGCGAGCATCGCCTTGAGGCCCTCGATGACCATCTCGTGGTCATCGACCAGCACGATTCGCACTGGTACCGGGGCTAGCGGACTGACGGACGCCATGGCAATACCTTAGAGCGGCCGCTTGTCGGGGTCCCGGAACCTGGCCTGCCCAATCCCCCTAATGGGGGAGGTCGGCCGGAGGCGGTGTGAGCGACCCTTGTCCGGTGCCTATGACACAGCAGAAGACTTGGCGCGCCGGCCGGTTCTGGTGGGACACCGCCGCACCCGTTGGCGCCGACGTTTGTCCGCTCCGTGCGATTGTGTTCGACCTCGACGCGCTGGCCGATATCGAGTGCGAGGGACACCGCGTCGCCTACAACGCCGCGTTCGCCGCGCACGGCCTGAACTTCGAGTGGTCGGTCGCACGATATCGGCAGTTGCTTGCGCTGAGCGACGAGCGCCAGCGGGTCCTGGCCGAGTTGCGGAAGCGTGGCGTGTCCACCGAGTCCGACGTGCTGACCCAACTGCTCGCCGATGACATCTACACGACCAAGACGATGATGCTCGACGAGATGATCCTCGACGCAGACCTTTCGCCGCGGCCTGGACTGGTGGACCTCGTCATGGACGCATTCACCGCGGGTGTGTGGGTCGCAGTGGTGACGGGTGGCCGGCGAAGCTGGGCGGAACCGCTGGTGCGACAACTGGTCGGCGACGGGGTCGTCGAAACAGTGGTCACCGCCGACGATGTCAAGAAGCCCATGCCGGATTCCGAGTCATTCCGCACCGCGTTGTGGGAGTTGGGGATTCCTGCGGAGAACGCCCTCGCCGTCACGGGGTCGGCTTCGGGACTGCGCGCAGCGACGTCCACGGGCCTGGGCGCCGTGGTCATCACCGGCGACGGCGCACCCGAGATCCCCGCCGCGGTCGCGGTGCGGCCGGATTACAGCGGACGCGAGCCAATGCATATCGCGGACTGTCAGCGTCTGCATCGCCGTTGGTATGCCGAGCGCAAGCCCGCCAACGCCGCGTAGCGTTCGGTCGCTGATCTCGCTATTTCCTTTTTCGTCGCTTTTTCTTTTTGTTCGCAA